>CAYLSM010000013.1:0-34217 GCA_964386505.1 uncultured Gemmatimonadales bacterium | reverse complement strand
CGGATGGCACGCTCGCGGTCAGTCTGGAGCGCAAGGGCGCCCGCGGCGTGAGCGCCGTGATCGAGCTGCCCGGCGCGGTGCAGGGGGCGTTTGTCTGGGACGGGGTGGAATACGGCCTCGCGCCGGGACGGAACGTGATCGAGGTCCCGGGCGGGAAGAAATAACTTTCTGTAATATTATTTCCCAAAACTGTTAGCCGCATGCTGAGGAGGTTTAAGAAGTGGTATTCAAATTTTTTCAAATCGGACTCGCGGTTCTTTTCCTGTCGTTTTTATGTTCCGGCTGTTCCGCCGGAACGGAAAAAGCCAACGTGACCCAGGATGACAATGAGTCGGTCTGGCCGGCCGAGGTGAAGGAAGTCTCGATCACGAGCCGCCTGGACGGCAGCGCGCAGCCGGCTCTGTTCTGGACGCCGGAGGGCGAGGGGCCGCACCCGCTGCTGGTGGCCCTGCACACCTGGAGCGGCGACTACCGTCAGTCCGACAGCCAGAACTACTGGCAGTTCTGCCGTGAGCAGGGCTGGGTGTTCATCCATCCGAACTTCCGCGGCCCCAACGTTCAGCCCGGGGCCTGCGGCAGCGAGGCCGCGGTGCAGGATGTTCTGGACGCCGTGGAATACGCCAAGTCCCACTCGCAGGTGGACAGCCGCCGGATATACCTGGTCGGCTGCTCCGGCGGGGGCTACCTCACCCTGCTTATGGCCGGCCGCAGCCCTTCCACCTGGGCCGCTGTCTCAGCCTGGGTGCCGATAAGCGACCTCGCGGCCTGGCATGCCCAGTGTTCCGCTCCCGGCAACCCGAACCAGGGCTATGCCGGTAACCTGGAGGCTTCCTGTGGTGGCGCGCCGGGGTCCTCGGCCGCGGTGGACAGCCAGTACACGCGGCGCTCGGCTATCACCTGGCTCAGTCAGGCTGCCGGGCTGCCGGTGGATATCAACGCCGGGATCCACGACGGGCACACCGGCTCGGTGCCGGTCAGCCACAGCCTGCGCGCGTTCAACGTCCTGGCGGCAGTCAACGGTACGCCGGAGATGAGACTCACCGACTCGCAGATCGATTCCATCGTGGCGAACCAGAGCCTTCCGCCCGAACTGCAGGGACAAGTCGAGCCGGACAGTCTCTACGGAGAGAAAACGGTCTTGTTCCGCCGCAACGCAGGCCCGGTCCGGGTGACCCTGTTCGAGGGCGGCCACGAGATAGTCTACCGCGCCGCCCTGACCTGGCTTAAACGCTGGAGCAAATGATATTATAATTTTAATATATTATTGCCTTTGACAATGAATGGAGGGACCGTGCCAAGCGCAGCCCGAGCTTTTCTGCCCCTGTTCCTCCTGGCGGCGTGGTCGTTCCCGGAGACAGCGATGCCGTTTGAACCCGTGAAAATCGCCCTGGCGCAGTTACGCTGCACCGATTCGGACCTGGAGGGCAATTTCGCCCGTATCGCCACACTGGTGGCCCAGGCCGACAGCGCCGGGGCGAGGATCGTGCTGTTTCCTGAGACCGCCGACCTGGGTTGGGTAAACCCGGAGGCGCACGCTCTGGCCGGGTCCATTCCCGGGCCTTTCGCGGACCGGGTCTGCGCCCTGGCGCGCGAGCACTCGCTCTGGATCGGGATCGGGTTGTGCGAGAAAGAGGACGGGCGGCTTTACGACAGCGCGGTCCTGATCGACAACACCGGTGCGCTGCGCCTGAAGCACCGCAAGATCAACCTTCTCTCCTGGCTGATGGACCCGCCCTACACGCCGGGCGATTCGACTGAGGTCTCCGTGTGCGAGACCCCGTTCGGCCGGGTGGGGATCCTGATCTGCGCCGACAGCTTCCGGGATAATCTGCTGAGAAACCTTGCCGCTGCCAAACCCGACCTGGTGTATATCCCCTACGGCTGGGCGGCAAAGAAAGAGGAGTGGCCCGAGCACTCGTTCTCGCTGGTGCAGACCGTGCAGAGGGCTGCGCACACGCTCGGCGCGCCGGTTTTCGGTCCCAATGTGGTCGGGACAATCTCGCACGGGCCGTGGACCGGCTGGACCTACGAGGGCCTGAGCACAGCCGCCGGAGCGAACGGACTCTCACTCTGCCAGGGGCCCTGGAACCACGAGGGCCTGATTATGGTCGAGGTGACTCCAGGCCGCTTGGCTGCCCACAACTGAATGTAATAACCGACCCGCTGTTTCAGAACGCGAACGACAACCGGGGGTGACGATGCACAGAACCGACCCGACCAGTTTGCTGAAATTTATCCTGCCTTCGGCAATCGTTCTCTGGCTTATGGCCGCCTGGGGCTGCGCTCCGGGACCCTCCGGAGGAGGAAAATCGATGGAACTGGCCCAGGGGGAATTCAAATACCTTGGTCCCGAACCGGATTACAACCCCGAGCTGCTGCGTCCGGCCCCTGCCGATGGCGACACCGTGCTGAATGACCCGCCGGGGTTCAACTGGCAGCCCGAGGACAGCGCGCGCGCTTTTGTGTTCGAGGTCTCACGCGATCCGGAATTCCAGGAAAGCCCGGGTCTTCTGGACAAAGTCCGCGGACTGGGCTCCCTGATCCCAGCATCCCTGGGCGCGGACCCGCTCCTGGCCCAGGGCAGCCGCTCCTGGCTTGTGGCCGGGCTGACGCTGCCGCTCTATCATCCCTCGTTCGGCCTGGGGCCGGGCCAGTGGTTCTGGCGCTGGCGCTGCGTAATGCCGGACGGCAGCCTGACTCCGCCTGCGGCATCACGGCGGTTCACGGTGGACGCGGAGGCGTTGGAGTACCGGGTGCCGGCTGTCAGCGAGCTATTGGCCCGCGTTCCAGCCAGCCACCCGCGCCTTCTGGTCCGGGCCGAGCAGTTGGACAGTATTAAAGGTTTAATAGTTTCCTCCGAACCACACAAACGTCTCTGGGAGCGTATTCAGCGTTTCACCGACGACTCGCTGCTCACCAGACCGCTGATGCAAGAGCCGCCGCGCTTTCCAGACGGGCCGTTCAATTACGCCCTCTGGCGCGAATATTACAACCAGGCGCGCAAGATGGGCCAAACCCTGGATTTCCTGGGATTCTGCTATCTCATCTCCGGTGATGCCAAATACGCCGACCGCGCCCGCGAATGGTTGCTGCACCTGACCACCTGGGACCCGGACGGCTCCAGCAACATGGAGTACAACGACGAGGTGGCGATGCCGATCCTGCTGAACGGCGCGCGCGCCTGGGACTGGATCTACGGCAGCCTCGCCCCCTCCGAGCGCGACAGCATCCGCGCGATGCTGGTCCTGCGCGCTGATCAGGCTTTCCAGCGCTGGCAGAAACGGCCCTACCACCTCAAGCCCTTCGCCAGCCACGAGACCCGGCTGGTCAACTACATCTCGCAGGCAGGCATAGTACTGCACGGCGAGGCCGACGTGGCGGACAAGTGGCTGGCCTATGTCCTGCCCATGGTCACCACGTTCTACCCGCCCTGGGGCGGGCGCGATGGCGGCTACTCGGAGGGCCCCAGCTACTGGATGATGTATTTCAACTACATGCTCCAGTCGGTGGACGCGCTCCGCTGCGCCATGGGCCTGGATATCCTTAAAAAACCGTTCTACCGGAACAACGGCTGGTTCAAGGTTTACGGCTACCCGTATTTCGGGGCCATGCTGCCGTTCGGCGACACGGGGATCGGCGCCTACTGGCCGGCGGACAAGCTCAACCTCTACCACCTGGCCTCGCTGTTCGACAACCCCTATTTCCGCTGGCGCGCCGAAATGAGCCAGCCCGCGGAGCTTCCGGTGAACGAGACCGAGGTTCCGAGCGGGATTTTCAGCTTCCTCTGGCTGGATGAGGGGCCGGGCCACGTAGCTGCCCTTCCGCCCACGGACCTTTCGCGCTGCCGGGTGTTCCGGGATATCGGCCTGGTCGCGTTTCATCAGGACCCGGCCGACCCGCAGGAGATATATTTCCTGCTGAAAAGCTCGCCCCATGGGGCCTGGAGCCACACCTACGCCGATCAGAACTCTTTCTATATCCAGGGTTTCGGCGAGGCTCTGGCTATCCAGAGCGGATATTATCCGCACTACGGCCACCCGCACCACAAGGGCTGGACCTGGCAGACACGGGCGCACAACTCGGTGCTGGTGGACGGTGAAGGCCAGACCACGGGCCGCGACCGCACCGCCAACGGGAAGATTATCGAGTGGTCGTTCGGCTCGGGCGCAGACGGCTCGCTGGACTACGCCGCCGCGGATGCCACCCCGGCCTATGGTGGAAGGCTTGAGAAGTTCGTGCGGCGGGTGTTCTACCGCCGCCCGGACGAGTTCCTGATCCTTGATGACCTCCAGTCGCCCAAAGAGGTGCGGTTCGACTGGCTGCTCCACGCTCTCGAAAAGATGGATATTGACGAGAAAACCCGCACCGTGACCGTCAAAAAAGGCCGCGCCCGCCTGAGTGTCGAGTTCCTGGAACCGGCGGATCTCAGCTTTTCGCAGGATAACAAGTTCACGGAGAATCCCGGGCCAGGGTACCCCGACCAGTGGCACCTGACTGTCTCGACCCTGAACAAGCGAAAGGCTGCAGCGTTTGTGGTGCGGATGAAAGTCTGGCAGATGAAATAACAACCGTTGTTGACGAAGGGGCCGCCTGGTAAATCAGGCTGCCCCTTTTTATTTTAATTTATATAATCAAACTATGAGTGCCTTGCGTTATCGCAGTACCCGTTTTATTTCACTCCACGCTAACCGCTTTCCACTGGCAGGTCCTCACCATGCAGGGCGATCAGCACCTCCTGGGCCAGACGCTCACCCACCTGATCCTCCTCGCTCACCACAGCCTCCGCCCCGGAAAGCAGCAGGTCCCACTGCACCACATGGTAGCGCGCACGGGCGAAAATGCGGGCCGAGGGCGACAGGGTCCGGGTCAGGTGGATGATCATGCGGCATGTCTCCGGGTCGGGCAGGGCCACGATCACGGCCCGGGTCTGGGCGATATGGGCATGCTCCAGCACCTCACGCAGTCGGGCATCCCCCAGCATGAATCTGAGGCCGTAGCTCAAGGCGATCTTCTCGTTGCGATGGTTGAGGTCCAGGATCAGCAGGTCGTCCTTGTGACGGGTGTACAGGCCCTCGGCCACGCGCTGCCCGGCCGGCCCGAAACCGATTATGATGATCCGCCCGGTAAGGGATGGCATGACAGACTGGCTGTCCGCTCCCTCAGTGCCGGCGGTTTGAGATTCCAGCCTGGCCTGACCGCCGAAGCCCTCGATCGCCCGGCAGAACACCGGCGCAGCCTGCACCAGGTACGGAGTGACAAACAGGGTCAGCACGGTGACCGAGATAACCAGGCGGAACAGGTCCGGCTGGAGGAGCCCCCCTGCAGCGGCGATCCCGGCCAGCACGAAAGAAAACTCGCCCACCTGGGCCAGCGAGAGGCCGGTGGCGAGGCCGATCCCGGCGCTGTAGCGCAGCGGTTTGAGCACAGCCAGCACGATCAGCGGCTTGAGTGTCAGCACCAGGGCGGCGGTGCCCAGTATGAGCAGCGGATGGCGCACTGCCCAGGCCGGATCGACCAGCATGCCGATGCCGGCGAAAAAGAGGGTCACCAGCAGGGAACGCAAAGGCGAGATGTCAGCCCGTATCTGCATGGCATAGGGCGAACCAGCCAGCAGAAGCCCGGCCAGGAACGCGCCGAACGAGGGGCTGAGGCCAGCCGCATGCGCGGCCCAGGCCGAACCGGTGGCCGAGACCATGGCAAGAAGCACGGGCAGTTCGCGGTTACGAGCCCAGCTTTCACGCGTCAGTAAGCGTGGGACAAGATAGTTGACCACCGCGTAGAACGCGGCGAACATCGCCGCGCCCAGAAGCACGGTGCGTCCGAGCAGCAGCAGCGACTGCTGCGGCGAACTTTGGCCGCCCAGAGCCGCCACCAGCAGAACCAGAGGCACCACGGCAATATCCTGCAGCAGGAGAACTCCGATCGAGCCGCGCCCCCACAGGCTGTCGATCTGGGCGTTGTCGATCAGGATACGGACCACGCAGGCGGTGCTGGAAAGAGAGGCCATCGCCCCCAGAGCCACCGCTACCGGCCAGCCCAATCCGCACCAGCGCCCCACCAGCGCCATAACCGCTGCGGTCAGCACCACCTGGGCTGTCCCGCCGATAAATGTCACCGGACCCAAAGCCAGCAGCCGCTTGAACGAAAACTCCAGCCCGATGGAAAACAGCAGCAGAGCCACACCCAGCTCGGCGATGGACTCCACCGCTCCGGCCTCGCCCACCCAGCCCAGAGCGTGCGGACCCACCAGCATCCCGGCGGCCAGGTAGCCCACAATCGAACTCTGGCGCAGCTCCTGGGCCAGGGTGCCCAGCACCAGGGCCGCGGCGAACAGGATCAGCAGACTGAGCAATGTCTCCCAGGCGCCCATACTTGTCCCTTTGCATTTCTTATATATTAAAGATTATATATACTATCCACAAATCGCTCTACATTGAACTTACGCGCGCAACCGGCATGGCTCATGTAGCGGACCGTCCCGAACACCGGCCGCCGTCCCCAGGGACGGTCGTGCAGGCCGCCCACGCTCCAGGCCACTCCAACATAACCGTTCGGATCGCGGCCGTCCAGCGAATAGCGGTCGTTGAGCCGGATCGCGGTTTGTTGCGCCGCCTCCGGGCTTTCGCTCCATTCCAGAATTTTCTTGGCCCAGTACATACGCAAGAACCCGTGCATCTTGCCGGTTTTTACCATCTGCAACTGGGCCGCGTTCCACAGACAGTCATGGGTGCGGGCGGCTTCGAATTCTTCCGGAGTGTACAGGTACTCTCGCATGTCGGCGCGGTGCTGGTCCTGGCTGCGCCGCGCCCAGTCTGGCAAGCCCTCCCAGCGGTCGTAGTCAGGGTTGAAATGGCAGTAATTGTCTGCCAGCTCGCGCCGCACGATCAACTCCTCCAGAAAGGCATCTTTCGCCGCGGCCGGAGCGCTCGAGTGCTGCACTTCCAGCGCCGCGCGCAACGGGGCGAGCTGGCCGAAATGGAAATAGGGTGAAAGCTCCGACTGTGCATCGGCGTTTGGGTCGTTGCGCGCCAGGTGATAGCGCGGCAGACGCTCCCGGATAAAACGCTCCAGGCAGAGCCGCGCCGCCTCTGCCCCGGCCTTGGGTTCAGCCAGCGGCGGGATCGAGCGGTCCGGGGCCAGACAGGCCAGCGCACCCTCCCAATCCGTGACCGGGATCTCCGTCCGTGTCCAGTCCTGCGACAGGAGCGGCGGAGGCTCTTGCAGGAAACTGTCCAGGCAGCGGGAGATTTTGCGCCGCAGGGTGAAAGCGCTCCACTCTTGATGATCCGAAACGAACCGGCAGGGCACGACATTGTGGCTGTCAATCTCCAGAAATTCGACACTTAAGGCTTCTGCCGCCCGGGCCTGCCAGGCACGCTTGATCCTCAGCGGGTCGAAATCGGTGAGTACGGCGCCCGCGCCCAACTCGTGCGCCAGGCGCGGCACCTCGGCTCCCGGCTCACCCTCCAGCAGGTGGAACGGCAGGCCGTGAGCGTTGAGTTCCCCGGCGGTGTGACGCAGACCATTCAACATGAAAGAGTAATGGCGAATGCCCGCCCCGGCGAACGCGGGCGTCAGGCAGAAAACCACGTGGCAAGGCACTTTCCGCTCACAGGCCAGCTCGAGGGCCGCGGCCAGGGAGTGGTTATCCGCGGCGCGCTGCTCGCGGCTCATCCAGTACAGGACCAGCCCGCGTCCTGGCTGCGCACGGTTCAGGCGAAAAATGCGCTCAGTTTCCATCTTATTACCCGGTTTTGGTGGAAAGACAGAACCATCTGCCATTATATTACCTCAGAAGGCGCCTGTCTGTCAAAACACAGAAGCGCACCGGGCTGTGCGCGGCTATCTTCTGCGCCACAATCGCCTCACACCCTGAACAGGGACACTGTAATGTCTGATGCCGAGAAGAATTACGAAAAACTGCTGACAGTTGTCCGCGAGGCCTCGCTGCTGGATTCGATCAGTTGCCTGCTGGAATGGGACCAGGAAACCGGCATGCCGCGTCAGGGCGCCCAGCACAGGGCCGAGCAGCTCGCACTGACCGCGCGCTTGTCCCACGAACGCCTGACTGCCGGGGAGACCGGTGAGCTGCTGTCCGCCTGCGAGTCGGCTGCGGCCGGGGGCGACCCGCTTTCGGACCGGGCAGTCAACCTGCGCGAGATACGTCTGCGCTTCGAACGCCGCCGCCGGCTCCCCAAGCGCCTGGTCGAGGAGCTGGCCCGGGTCACCGCCCTGGCCCACGCCGACTGGGTCGAGGCCCGGCGCAGCGGCGATTTCAAGCGTTTCGCCCCGCACCTGGAGCGGATCGTGGCCCTCAAGCGCGAACAAGCCGCCTGCTACGGGGTGGGTGAATCGCCCTACACGGCCCTGCTGCAGGATTACGAGCCGGGCGAGAACGAGGACAACCTGGAGCGCGTGTTCACCGCCCTGGCCTCAAGCCTGCCCCCGCTGGTCGAGCGGATCGAGGAGGCGGGACAACGTCTGGCGTCCGACCTGCCGGAGGGGGATTACCCGATAGAGCGCCAACGTATTTTTGGAGAGATGGCGGCCGCGGCCATGGGCTTCGATTTCTCCGCCGGCCGGCTGGATGAGGTGGTGCACCCGTTCTGCACCACGATCGGTCCGGGGGATGTGCGAATCACCACCCGTTTCGAGCGTGGCAATTTCACCCCAGCCTTTTTCGGTATCCTGCACGAGGCCGGGCACGGCCTGTATGAGCAGGGTCTGGAGCGCGCACATTGGGGCCTGCCGCGCGGCGAGGCGGTCTCCCTGGCCATCCACGAGTCGCAGTCGCGAATGTGGGAGAATATGGTTGGGCGCTCGCGGGCTTTCTGGACCCATTTCCTTCCCAAGGCCAAAGGCGTGTTCCATGGCAGTCTGGAGGGAGTGGAGATGGACGCGTTCCTGCGCGCGGTCAACCGGGTGCGGCGCTCGTTCATCCGGGTGGAGGCGGATGAGGTGAGCTACAACCTGCATATCGTGCTGCGTTTCGAGCTGGAGCGCGCCCTGATGCAAGGCAACCTGAGCGTGGCCGATCTGCCCGCGGCCTGGAACTCGCGTTTCCATGAGCTGCTGGGCCTGAACATCAATTCCGACTCCGAGGGCTGCCTTCAGGACACCCACTGGGCCAGCGGCCTCGTCGGTTATTTCCCAACCTACTGCCTGGGCAACCTCTACGCCGCCCAGTTCTACGCCGCGGCCGAGCGTGAGCTGCCGGGCCTGGAGGGTTCTCTTGCCGCCGGCGATTTCGCCCCTCTGCGCGACTGGCTGCGACAGAACATCCACAGCCAGGGCATGCGCCACCGCGCACCGGAGCTGGTGCGGGTGGTGACCGGCGCCCCGTTGGGACCGGAGCCGTTTTTCGCCTACCTCAAACGCAAGTACGGCGCGCTGTTCAACCTTGATCTGCGAGGTTAGAAATGTCTTTCAAGAGCTGGATTACAGTCCTGGCGCTGGTCCTGGCCTCGGCGGCTGCCTCCGGTCTGCGGGCGCAGAACCCCGCCGCTCCGGAGATCGTGCTCTGCGGCTGGGATGAGGTGTTCGTGCTGAGGCTGGGAGCTGGAACGCCCGAAAAAGTCTGGTCCTGGCGCGCGGATGAGCGCAGCGGCCTGCCCGATTCCATGCGCGCACGATTCGCCAGCACGGATGACTGCAAAACCGTGGAGGGTGGCCGCAAGATCGTGATCAGCTCCTCCTCGGACGGTGTAGCCGTAGTGGAGCGCGCCTCGGGCAAAGCTCTGTTCTACGCCACTGTGCCCAACGCCCACTCGGCCGAGCTGCTCCCCGGCGGGCTTCTTGCCGTGGCCGCCTCCCACGCCGAAAACGGCCGCGGCGACCGTGTACTCGTGTTTGACCTTTCCACTCCGGGACGCGTGCTGGCAGAGGACAACCTGCCCTGGGCGCATGGCGTGGTCTGGGACAACGAGCGCCAGAGATTGTACGCCCTGGGAGACAAAGAGATTCATATATACAAATTATTATATTCATCCGGCAGATTCGAAAGACTGAGCTGTCAGGCTCGGCTCGCCCTGCCCGAGGGCATGGGCCACGACTTTCAGCCTGTGCCGGGGAGCGCCTGCCTTTCGGTCAGCACCACGCACCACTGCTGGCTGTTCGACCGCGACAACTGGAGCCTCAAACCGCACCCGCTTCTGGCCGACAGCGCGGACGTGAAAAGTATCAGCGTGAACCCGGTGAACGGCCGGATCGCCTGGACCCGCGCCGAGGGCAGGGACTGGTGGACCTCCATCGTGCGGCTGCAGAACCCGCCCGGACAGATCGAGCTTCCCGGCCAGCGCCTGTACAAGGCGCGCTGGGTGTGCCCGCAGGAGTAGCGCCGATGCCCGGGTGCTGGCGGCAAGTCAAAGCTCCAACGGTTGAGGAGCGTAAGAATAAATCCGTCATCTCGTTCGGCGAGGTGCTCTGGGACCGCTTGCCGGGCGGGGCTGTGCTGGGCGGCGCACCGCTCAACCTGGCCCTGCGCCTGGCCGGCCTGGGCCTTGCAGTGTGCATGGTGAGCCGGGTGGGAGCGGACAACGAGGGGCGGCGGGCGCTGGAACAGATTCGCAGTATGGGTCTGGACTGCAGTCTCATTCAGCGCGACAGCACGCAGGCGACCGGAGCGGTGGAAGTGTCACTCTCGCCGGAGGGTATCCCGGAGTATACGATCCTGCCGGAGCGGGCTTATGACCGGATACTATTCAGCCCCGGGCTGGAGCGGACGGTGGCCACGGCGCGCTGTGTCTGTTTCGGCACATTGGTCCAGCGCACAGAGGCCAGCCGGGAGACACTATACAATCTTTTAGATATGGCAACCGGCGCTCTCAAGTTCCTGGACCTCAACCTGCGGCAAGGCTGCTACAGCCAGCAGACCGTGACCGAGAGCCTGCGCCGGGCGGATATCCTGAAGCTCAACGCACAAGAGGTTTCCGAAGTCATGAGCCTGCTGGGCTGGAGCGGACTCGACCTTCCCGCTTTCTGCACGCGCAGCCTGGTGGAATTGGGCCTGGCCGCCTGCGTGATCAGCCTGGGAGCCGGTGGCGCGTTGGCCGCGGCGAAAGGAACCCCCGGGGTGTTGTACTCGCCGGGCTACCGGGTGGAGGTTCTGGACACGGTAGGCTCGGGGGACGCATTCAGCGCGGGGTTTCTCGACGCCTGGCTGCGCGGCCGTGCGCTCACGGAATGCTGCCGTCGCGGCAACCTTCTGGGGGCGCTCAACTGCGCGCGCCGCGGGGCCACGGAGCCGGTCACGGAACAGGAAATCCAGGCCCTGGACGACACTGGAGCGGAGCGGTGGATAGTGCTGGAGGAGTACAGGTAATATCTGTCAAAGCAGTGATCAAACTGAAACAACATCCGGGATAACGCATTAAAGCAAACCCTTGACTCTCCAGAATAAGTCTATAATATGGTTCTCATACAGCAAACCCGGCCCCCCACAGTAAAAACAAGCCGGGAGGTAACATGCGTTCTTACGTCTCCGTTTCTCTGCCAATTGTTGTATTCCTGTCGCTTTTTTTCTTCAGCTGCACTTGCCTCGCCCAGTCGGGCCCCGACAGCGCCAAAACCGTCGGACTGGCCGCCAGACCCCGTTATCCGAACGACAACGAACTAAACCGTCGCTTCGCCGCGGCCCTCAAATCCGGGGACGTGGATTCGGTGGCCTGGTGCCTGGACCACGGGGCAAACCCGGATGAGCCCCTGGGCTATATGCTCTCGCATGAACCAATCGATTTTACACCGCCTTGGTTCTCTCAACTGATTCTCAATCACCTCGAAGTGCTGCGCCTGCTATTGGACAGGGGGGCCAGAATAGATTTCGCCAAGGCGTTGTTCATGTCCGGCGAACTCGGGCAAGTGGAGATAGCCAGGTTCCTTGTCAGCCGGGAGCCTCAAATATCCGCGGACATGCCCCCGCTGATGCTGGCCGTTGCCTTGGACAGCCTGGAATTGGTGGAAGCGGCCCTCGCCCGGCATCCAAACATCGATTCGGTCTTTTCCGGTGGAGCCACAGTGTTGGTGTGGGCCTCGGCACACGGGCAATGCCGGATAGTGCAGGCCCTGCTTGCCGCCGGGGCCGCTCCGGATGCCTCGGGCTTACTTAGCCCGCTGATGTGGGCGGCGCGGGCAGGCCACGACGGTGTGGTCAAGGAACTTCTCGCCGCGGGCGCTAAAGTAAACTTCAGTTATCAGCATCTAAGCCCACTGTCGCTGGCTGTATCTTTCCGGCAGAGAGAAATCGCAGAAGACCTGCTGGACGCAGGCGCCGACCCGAACTGGTGTGGCCTTTACGGCAACACTCCTCTGCTGGTGTCGACTGTCTGGAAAGATTCGCCCGAAATGGCAAGCCTGCTCCTCGATCGCGGGGCGGACATAGACGCCAAAAACGGGGACGGCCGTTCGGCCCTGGCCGAGAGCGCCCTGCGCGACAGCAGCGCGGTTCTGCCCGTGCTGATAGCCAAGGGCGCAGATTTGAACCTGCGTGACAATAGCTCACAAACCCCGCTGATGCTTGCCGCGGCTAACGGGAGCCTCTTTGCAGTGGCCGCTCTGCTTAAGGCTGGTGCGGACTTGGAGCTGAAAACAGACAGCGGCCGGACCGCCCTGGACCTGGCGCGCGAGAAAGGTCATCCGGATACGGCGGAGTACCTGCAATCCTTCATCGAGGCCAGGCAGAAGCCCTGAGAGGTCCTGCCAGAACCGGATTGCATAAACAGAGCGGGCGCCGGAACCACTCCCGGCGCCCGCTTTTTATTATAATTTTTATATGGCTTACCAGCGCAACACCTGGTGCTCCACGATATCCTCAAACGCGCCTGGGTCGCCCTTGGCCGGGCCATAGAACACGCTGCCGCCGAACGTGGTCAGGAATATCTTGTCCGGGTGGTGCGGATCGAACACCGGACGGTGGCCCCACTTGAAATTGTAGCCGCCCAGTCGGGCCCAGCTCGCGCCGTAGTCCTCGCTGCGGAAAGCCGCGCTGTCGAAGGTGTTGATAATGACCACCGCCGGGTTGGTGGGGTCGACCGCCGTGGCGTAGACATGCGCGTCCTCATCGAACACCCGCTCCCAGGAGGCTCCGCCGTCCTGCGTGCGCAGCAGCCCGCCGTTACGCTCCACTCCCTCCACCGGCGCGGGCCAGCAGCTCAGGTACATGCGCTTGGGGTCCTGCGGGTCGACCACCAGGTCATTGGGGGCATTTACCCCTGGCAGCAGCGGCACCTGTTTCCAGCTCGCCGCGCCGTCCCGGCTCACGTACAGCCCACCATCGATATAGCCCCGGCCCTCCAGCCCGCCGCGGGCGATCAGCAGGAACAGGCTGCCGTCCGGCAGGCGCTCCATGCGCCAGGCGTTGAGGTTCTTGTCCGAAAGACCTTTGTTCATCAGCTTCCAGTTCGCTCCACCGTCCACGGACTTGAACACGCCTTTGCCGAACCCGCAGACATAAAGCGTGCGGGCCTCGGCCGGACTATCCGGGTCAAGCAGCACGTGCGTGCAAACAGTATTCGGGGGCATCCCCGCGGTGACCGCGTGCCAGGACTTTCCGCCATCCTCCGAGAGCGCCACCCCGCCCTGGAAGCGGCTGAAATCACCGCGGAACATCTTGGGCCGGGGAAGATCGTGCGCGTTGCCCCAGACCGACCAGATTTTACCCTGCACCTGCGGGTCGAAGGTCAGCCAGTAGCAGGTGTTGATCCAGGGGCGCGGCACGCCTTTCAGGCTGTGAATCCAGCTCTGGCCGCCGTTCAGGCTGTGGAACAGTCCGATGTCGGTGTAGCTGATGAAGCAGTGCAGGCTGTCGAATGGGTCGAAATGCACGCCGTAGCAGGTGGTGACATCCAGACCGCGGCTGGTCCAGGAACCGTCCTCCAGCTTGCGGCTGTAGACCTGCTCCCACCACTTGCCGCCGTCCAGGGTGCGCTGGCTGGTGCCGTAATCCGAGCCGTAACAGATATTGGGATCGGTCGGGCTGACTCCCAGGCAGATCGGCGCGCCGGCCCAGGAGGGACCGTAGGTCTCGTCCATCCAGCCATCCGCATGGTTCTTCCCCACCACCCCGTCATCCGTTGCCTGGTAGACCCACTGCCAGCTGGCTCCGCTGTCCGTGGTCTTGAGGATGCCGAAATAAGCCAGGCTGTCGCTGGCCGGAAAGCGGTTGCAGGACAGGTAGGCCACTGACGGGTCCGAGGCACAGGTGGCCAGGGTGGAGAAATCGGCGTTCCCGGCCGGAGGGGTGAGTCCGCCCGCAGCCGCGACCCAGGTGGCTCCGCGGTCATCCGAGCGGTAAACCGCGTTCCCGGAAGCCGCGGAAACCATGTCCGGACGGCGGGCGCGGCCCTCGAGGATATAAATCACGCTGCCGTGGGCGCCCTTTCCGCAGTCGGCGGCCTGGATGAACTGAACCGGCAGGGCGGTGTGCTCGGCGCTCCCATCCGGTTGGATACGCACCGTTTCCAGTTCCGATACCGCTGTCACTCCGCCCGGGACGCCATCCCAGGCTCCCGGAGCGATGGCTTTAACGGTCCAGCCGCGCAGACGGCCGAGCAGCCGCCAGGAGGCCCCGCGGTCCTCGGAAACCATGACACGCGAGGAATCCAGTCCCATCAGTGACTTGGCGCCCCGCATACTCCTTATCGACTGACCCATCCCCAGGTAGATTCTCCGGCTGTCCGCGGGATCGACACAGACGAGGAAGATGTTGCCATCCGGCATGCTGTCCGTGGTCTCGAAAGACTGGGAGGCGTGATCGCCCAGCATGCGCTCGGCGGTCACGTTGCCAGGGTCAGGCCAGAGAAGGTGCCAGCGCAGGCCTCGATCCTCGCTGCGCCAGAGCGCGGCGCCGGTGCTGGCGTAGACCGTGCTGGGATTGGACGGGTCGAATTCGAAATCGATCACCACGGTGCGCAGGTTGAACATGCGCCAGCTCTTGCCGCCGTCATAGGTGACATAGGCGCCGGTCATGTCGCAGCGGATGAAGACGTTGTTCGAGTCGGCCGGGTTGATCGTGGGGATGAACTGTCCGCCGCCTCCGCCGGGGCCGATCACCCGCCAGGCCGAAACCGGGGCCGCTTCGACCGGGGCCGTCTCCTGGGGTGCGGTTTTCTTGCCGCAGGCAGCGGCTGACAGCGCCAGCACGATTGATAAGGTGGCAATGGTTCTACAAATTTTCATATGTGCTTCCCTCAGGTTGAAACGAACCTATGGCCCGCTGTCCACACTAACTTGGGACTTTGCAATCAAAATACAGGGGCGGGTTTAAGCCCGCCCCTGCATTTAACCGTTCAACTCGAGCCCTACTTACCATTCACCGTGGGCGCGCCGTGGAAAACGCTGCCGCCGAAAGTGGTGATATAAATCTGGCTGGTGTCCTGCGGATCGAGGACCACTCGGTGTCCCCAGTAGAAATTGTAGCCGTCGATCCGGCCCCAGGTGGCGCCCTGGTCATCGCTGCGGAACGCGCCGTTGTGGAACGTCACCAGGTACACCCGGCCGGGCTTGGACGGGTCAACCGTGACCGCGTAGACATAGGCTTTCGGATCGTAGATCTGGTTCCACGTGGCGCCGCCATCCTCGGAGAGCAGCACGCCGCCCTGGTTCTCGATCAACCCCTGATCGCGCGCACCTCCGAAATCACCGGGGTCGAGATCGGCCCAGCAGGCCAGATAGAGCCTCTCAGGCCGCGAGGGATCGAATTCTATGGAGTTGGGGAAGCGCACCCCGTCCGGAAGGGCGATCTTCTTCCAGTTCTCGCCGCTGTCATCCGAGCGGTACAGGGCGCCGTTCACCAGGACATTGCCCGAATCGCCGTAAGTGAGCGAGGGCGTGGCGACCAGGTAAAGAGTGCGGCTGTCGACCAGCTTGATCTGCCAGACATTCAGGTCCTGGCCCAGGCCGTTGTTCTTCTGCACCCAGCTCGCCCCGTCATCCGTGGATTTGTACACGCCCTGACCGAAGACCGTGGCGTAGAGAACCCGCGCGCCGGCCGGTGAGGACGGGTCGAGGGCCAGGCAGGTGGTGGGGCTTTGCTCGGGAAACCCGTTGCTGGAGACCTGCCAGGTGCGTCCGGCATCCTGGCTCACCGCCACTCCGCCCACGGTGTTCTCCTGCCAGCCTCGATTGCGGATCATCTTGAAACGCGGGATGTCGTGCCAGGAGGACCAGACCGACCACATGCGGCCCTGGACCGTGGGGTCGAACTCCATCCAGTAGCAGGTGTTCTCCCACTCACGCGGGATTCCGTTGACCGAGCGCCGCCACGACTTGCCACTATTGAACGAGTGGAAATAGCCGATATCGGTGTAGCTGATCGCGATGTGCTGCGGATCGAAGGGGTCGAAATGCACGCCGTAGCAGGTGGTGACATCCTGGCCGCGGCTTACCACGGTACTGTCGGGCAGGTTCTTGGCATAGAGGGCGGTCCAGGTTCCGCCGCCGTCCTCAGTCTTCATCGAGCGGTACCAGTCGGTGAAAATGGCGCGCTCGGGGTTGACCGGCGAGACCGAGGCGCAGATAGCCAGGACAAAATCGCTGGCGAAAGCCTCGTGGACCCAGGAATCCTGGATATTGTCCGCCTCTTTGCCGTCGCTCACCCCGTACTGGCCGCTGCCGCCGCCGGAACGGTAGACCCAGTGCCAGCTTTTGCCGGCGTCCGAGGTGCGGAAAATCCCGTAATAGAACCCCGGTTGTCCGTTTTCGTTATTCTGAATGTAGCGGCTGCAGACCAGATAGGCGCTGCGGCTGTCGGCCAGGCAACTGCCGATCCAGGTGAACGAGGGGGCCTTGGCCGGGTCGGACAGCGGGTTGCCAGCGGTCACATTGGCCGTGACCTCCTGCCAGCTTACAGCGGCGTCCTCGCTCACGAACACCTTACCGGGCAGACGCTCACCCAGGCGGCCGGGGATGGAAACCGCCCAGAGCCTGAAAACACCCGGCTTGTCGGGGTCGACACCACCAGAGACCGAGGTCACCGCGCTCATGCCATCGGGGTGCGGACGGGTCTCCACCTGGCCGCTCGTTTTGTCCCAGGCGTTCCAGGAACGGCGGCAGAACACCACCACGCGGCCCGGGTCGGCCGGGTTCTGGAACAGGGCCAGGACCGGCGAGTCGAACTTGGCTCCCTCGCTCCAGGTGGCGCCGTCATCCTGGCTCACGTAGAGGCCGGACTCACCGCCACGGCCACCGCTGATCGCACAGTAGATTTTACCCGCTGTCTGAGGGTCGACCAGGATCGAGACCACCTCACCGCCTGGGAAATTGTCGCTGGTCATGAGGTGGATATCGGCGTGGTCATCGTGGTGCTCGATGGCCTTGACCGCGGAAAGAGCCGGGAACAGGATTTCCCAGTTCGCTCCACCATCACGCGAGCGGTAGAGCCCGCGGCTGCCCACATAGACATCCTCGGGTTTGTTCGGGTCGAAAGCGAACGCCCCCACTCCGCCCGGGAAATTCAGCATCTGCCAGGATTCGCCGTTGTCACGGGTAATGTAGCTGCCGGTCATGTCGCAGCGGATGAGGATGCGCGAGGGGTCGGTGGGCGAAAAAGCCGGGATGAACGTGCTGCCGCCGCCGCCCGGCCCGATTACCTGCCAGCCGGTGGGCACCGGGGCGACCCGGAACGGGTCGGGTGTCACGGCCGGCCGCTGGGGCTTGGAGCAACCAGCGGACAAAAGAGCGGTAAGCGACAGGCTTACGGCCAACAGCGACCGAACTGCGTGTCTGAGCATATCAGTGCTCCTGGATGGGGTGGCTCGAGACGGCCGCGCAACACGGCCTAAGGGGGGGCAGACAGGTTTAAATAATCCGGAATAACAACTAATATCGGTCAGCCGGGGCGTAACGGCAAGAAAAAAGCGGTGTAACCGGCGGAATGTTCCCGGCGAATCTCAACGCTATGCCCGGCGCGCCTTTCCCGGCCCCAGATACATCCAGACACCAAAAACCGCCAGGACCAGGAACAGGATCAGGTTGACCAGGCGGTCCCGGGGCGTGGCGGGGATGAGCAGGAAAGCCGCCACCATCAACGCCATGACCATAGTCATCGCCCCGACGAAACGGGCCATGGGCGAATGGTCGGCCACCTGGGCGCTGACCTCGCGGACTGCATCCACCGGAGTGGCGAGCTTGGTGAAGAAAGCGTTGATCCGGCGCTCGTCCTCCGGGCTGTTGGGCAGGAACAGGCCTGTGGTGAAAAATGCGACCACACCGATGCCCAGGATAGTGAACACAGTGATCGTGAACGCGACCGGCTCACCGAAACCGGCCAGCCAGGCGTTGAGCGGTGTGCAGAAGGCAAAGACCATAGCGGCGGCTCCGCTGGTCACGAAAGAGACCAGACCGGACCAGGCCGAGGGCCGTCGGAACAGGAATCCCAGGAGCATCGGGGCGGCGAGCGGTGTGCCGGTCAAGGCGGAAAACTTGACCATCACCCGGAATGAGCCCTCACCGGCCGATGCCATCTTCAGGCCGATAAGGGTCGAGATCGCCCCCACCATCAGGGTGGAAACCTGCCCCACCAGCAGCAGCGTACGGGGCTTGAACTCGCGCCGCGACAGACGCTGCACTATGTCGCGGGTCAGCACGGCCGAAACCACGTTGTAAACCCCCGAGACCGAGGACATGGCCGCGGCGAAAATGGCCGCCACCAGCAGACCCAGCAGCCCGTGCGGCAGCACCCGCGCGGCGATGGCCACATAGGCCCCCTCGTGAGGGTTGGGCAGTGAGATGAGCTGGCTAAGATCGGGGAACAGAACCCGCGCCGCCATCGGCGGCACGGCCCAGATCACCAGGCCTACGGTGAACAGCACGGTGCAGGCCAGCGCCACTTTACGCGCCTCGGCCTCGTCGCGCACGCTGAAATAACGCTGGGCGATGGGGTTGGTGTTCTGGCCGTGGATCAGCAGGATCAGGTAGCCGATCAGCCAGTACCAGGGATAATGCGCACTGGGAAAGTGAAAATAATTGGCGGGGGTGTTATGCACCAGGGCCAGGGGGCCATGGACCTCGAGCAGCGACAGAGGGATGAGCAGCAGGCAGATCGGCAAAAGGAACAGGAACTGGATCGTGTCGGTCATGCTCACGGCCCAGACACCGCCCAGGATGGTGTAGAGCAGGATCACCAGGGCGCTGACCCAGATGATTAGGAAAATGTCCAGCCCCAGGGCCGAGGAGATGAAAATCCCCAGCGAGTAGAGCACAACGCCGCAGTAGACTATGTAAAGCGGGATGTAGACCCAGCTCGCCACCTGGTGCGTGACCAGATTGAACCGTTCTTCCAGGAATTCCAGCACCGTAGTCACCCTGCTTCTCCGCCAGAGCTTGGCAAACACCAGATAGCCGGTGAAGATGGCCAACCCGGTGAACCAGAGGATGACCGCCCCGGTGATGCCCTCCTGGTAGACCAGCCCGGCCCCGCCGGTGAACATGTAGCTGCTGAACGCGCTCATGTAGGCCGACAGCGCGGCGATCCACCAGGTCAGGCTGTTGCCGGCCCGGAAATAGTCGGAGTCGCTTTTCATCCGCCCGGTGAAATAGAACCCAATCCAGACCATCATCAGCATATAGACGGCCAGGACCAGGTAATCGTATATGTTCAAGCTCTGCATGCCAATCCTCGCTCTGGGTAGGTGTATGTCCGGGGTCGATGGGAGAGCCGCAGTCGAAAGCACAAGTATAGGCCAATTCCCCGGATTCGGCAAGTCGCGTGAGCCGTTTCCAGCAGGAAAAACGGCGCAGGGCAAGGCCCGGTAATTGCTGAAAAAGAGACATATCCGGCTGGGCGGATGCTTTTGCTTGCCGGACAGTAAGATAAGCCGCCCGTACCGCAACAGTCATTCTCATTTTCGTAAACACTTTCCCGAAAATGCGAATCAACAACACCATACCCCAACCGATCCGGCCCCAGGAAAGGAAAACCTCCATGAAGCTCAAACCTTTGTTCGTGCTGACACTGTTGATCGGCCTGGCGCTCGCCCCCGCGCTCCAGGCGAAAACCCTCCTGCTGGATGATTTCGAGTCGGAGGCCTCCCTGGGGCACTGGCAGGGCAAACTCACGCTGAGCACAGATAATGTGGCCCACGGAGCCAGGAGCCTGAAAATCGACCTTACCGATCCGCTCAACCGTTTCCTGTTTACCGACAAGTTCCCTGTCAACGACTGGAGCGCCTGGCAGTGGCTGCGCTTCGATATCTTCAACCCCTCCGGCACGGTGGAGATCGGAGAGATACAGATTTTCGACGCGGCCACCGGCAGCGCGGATGACGCCGAATTCCGCGGCACCTCCTACCGGGGCGAGAAAATCGTGCTCAACGCCGGCTGGAACCATTTCCAGTTCGACCTGCACTCGCTGCGCCTGGAAAGCGGAGCGTGCAACCTGGACATAAGCTGCATCCGCAGCCTGCGCCTGAGCCTGGGCGGGATGAACGCCGGGGCCTTGTACCTGGACAACCTGCGCCTGACCTCGGGCGAGGAGGAGGCCGCCTCGGCCTCGAAAACCGATCCCTGGGACTGCCGGGTCACCGTGATCGACCGCTATGTCTACCCCGAGCTGTACGGCCCGGAGGACCAGCTCAAGCGCCCGGCCGAAATCCTGGCCCTGCGCGAGTCCGCCCGCCGCGAGGTGGAACTTCTTCAGCGCGAGGTGGACGCCGCCAAAATGATGGGTTATGCAACCCTCTACTGGCAGATACCGCTCATCACAGCCCAGGTGGGGCTGGATATCCGCAGCAAGCTGGTCTGGTTCCAGAGCCCGGAGAAGGAAAAGGAGATTCTGGATTACGTGATCCGATCCTGCCGCGAGACACGCGAAAAAGTGAGTGGACTGCTAAGCGCCCAGGATCGCGGGCAGATCGAGGAGCCGGAAGACGATGTCAATCCGCAGGCATTCTACGTGCCGCCCTATCCGAAGCTGCGCGGCCTTCCCCAGCATGATGGTTTCTTCCGGGATGACCGTGACAGGCCAGTGATCGTGCTGGGAATGCTTCTGGTGGACAGCGGCCCGCTGCTGGACTATTTCGCACCCTACACCCACCGTCTGGAAAGCTACACCGTGGGCGGAGGCTCGCGCTACAACATCGAGGAAAGCCCAGTCTACCGGGCGTTTCACAAGTATCCCGACACCCACCGTGTGGGCTGGGACGGCTGGTGCGGCCACCTGATCAAAGATCAGTGGTCTATGGGCGGCAAGAAAGAGAACGTGGTGATCTGCCTGGAAAGCCCGCATATCAAGGAAGCTCTGAAAGAGTACATGCGGGAGCACTATCTGGAATGGAAAAGCAACCCGAACCTGCTGTACAACATCATGGCCTACGAGCTGATGTATATCTGCTACTGCGACCGCAGCCAGCAGATGTTTCGCGACTGGCTGAAAGACAAGTACGGCAATCCAGCCAAGCTCAATACCGTCTGGCGCACGGACTACAAGTCATTCGACCAGGTGCGCGCACCTGAGACCAAAAACGCCGCGCCCCTGCCGGATGTCAACCGCGCCTCCTGGTACGACTGGACCTTGTTCAACAACCGCCGTTTCACCGACCACATGATCTGGGTCAAGCAAGAGATGCAGAAACTCGACCCCTCGGTGGCGATCTGCGCCGGCGGCACGAGCAGCATGCTATCCGCCTCCAACAGCACCTCGGGCATCGACGAGGAGTTGATAATCAACGAGGTGGATGACGTGATCCTGAATGAATCGGGGCACGGCGCCATTTTCAGCGACCTGTTCACCAGCCTGAGCGACAAGAAAAAAGTTATGGGCGACCCTGAGATGGCTGGCAACGCCAACGGCATCCTGCTGCAGATTCTGCACGGCAAGAGCGCTATCGCCAAGTGGTGGTGGGCGCGTACGATCAGCCGCGAGTTCCACAGCATGGACGGGGTCTCGATCCCGCACAGTTGGAATATACCGATGAGCGACGTGGCCGGGGTGCTGCGCCTCGGCCTGGACGTGCGCCGCCTGAGCGGAGAGATCGCCGAGTTCATGCGCCCCGACCCCGAGGTGGCGATCCTGTACTCCAAGACAAGCATCGTACAGGTCCCGCCCGAACTGGCCTCAGCCGGGCGGACACCCTACCTGGAGGCCCTGGGCAAAGCCTGGGAAGGCGCGCGCTGCCTGGGCTGCCGGGTGGGCTTTGTCTCCGAAAAGCAGATTCTGGCGGGTAAACTCGGCCGGTTCAAGCTGCTGGTGGTCCCGGCGGCCAAGTACATACTGCCCGAGGTGGCCGATTCGGTGGCGGCCTATGTCCGCGCCGGCGGTACGGCGGTGGTGATCCCGGAAAGTTTCCTGTTCGACCAGTACGCCCACGAGAGCGACCGTCTGAGCGCGTTCGGTCTGAAAGTGCAGTCGGTCAGCCTGCCCGAGCGGCTGGGCCGCGGCGAAAACGTGCGCAACTACGACATGAGCACCTCGCAGAGTGTGGTCTACGGTAACGCGCGCAACACGATGCAGACAACAGGCAAGGATATTTTCTCGGGCGGCGCGGCTGTCAGCCTGGAGGCCGAGGGCCTGCTGCAGAAACTCGATCCCGGCGCTGGCGAGGTGCTGGCCACCCTGGCCAATGGCGACCCGGGCCTCGTTCTTGAGCGGATTGGCTCGGGGCGGCTCTACTACCTGGCCTCACCGCTCGGCCCTGAGAGCTACCACCGCCTCTTCGAGCCCCTGGCCAGGCTCACCGGCCTCAACCGTCCGGTCACCGCCGTGAACCCAGAGGGCTCGCTTCTCACCGGGGCCGAGGTCCGCGGCGTGGAGCGCCTCACGGACTACCTGGTCTACGCCTGCAACCTGGGAGGCCAGACACTGGAATTCGACCTGAAAGGCGCCGCCCCTCTGGGCACGGTCACCGACCTGCGCAGCCAGAAGAAACTTACCGGTACGCATGTGAGCCTCGGACCCTGGCAGGAGACCATTTTCAAGATCGAGAAGCCGGTTTCGCATTGAGCGCCGGCCCCTGGAAGGGACGTTCGTCAAAGGGGAAAACCATTATCTCACTCCTGAAGGCAAGGTATATGAAAATTTATACATACATATCGATCGCACTTCTCTGCACCGCTCTGACCTTATTCAGCGGGTGCGGGACAGCCGCCGGGGAAACCCTGGTCCTGGACGATTTCGAGTCGGCCGGCTCGCTCGCCAAATGGAGCGGTCCGGTAAGCCTCGGCTCCGACAGCGTCTCCCACGGCCAGGGCTGTCTGGTGCTCGATCTGTCCAGCCGGCAGGAGCGCACTCTGCAAAGCGAGTCCCTACCCCGCGACTGGTCGCACTACGACTACCTGCGCTTCGACATTTTCAGTCCCTCGGACAAGGTGCGTTTCGCCTCGTTCTGGATTTTCGACGAGCTCGGGGATGACGAGCAGGCGGAGACTTTCGGCCAGAGCTACCGCGGCTCGCAAAAACTCTACCTCAACCCGGGCTGGAACCACTATGAATTCGATCTGGGCAAAGCGATGGTCGAAAACAACGACCGTCCGCTCGCCCTGGACCGTATCCGACGGTTCCGACTCGAATTCGGTGGGGTGAACGGCAAGCTGTACCTGGACAACCTGCGCCTGGTGAGCGGCGAGGAAAGCCAGGCCACCACCTCGCGGGTGAGCCAGCGCGATTGCATCGTGACTGTGGACAACACGGTTATCCGCACGCGCCTGGCCACCCCGTTCGAGAGCCTGGTGCCGGAACCAGGGATCGCCGCTCTCAGGGAAAGAGCCGACGCGGCGGTCAAGCGGCTGAGCCAGGCCGTGGACCGCGCCGAGGCGGCAGGCTGGTTCACGCTTTACTGGCGGGTCCCGCTCATCACCGCCCGGATCGGACTGGAGGACCGGCGCCAGCTCGTCTGGTACCAGAGCGAAAGGCAGGAAAGCGGAATCCTGGAGTTCGTGATCGCATCCTGCACGCGCGCCGCCGACCAGATCGATTCGGTCCTCGCCTCGGGCAGCAGCGCTCCGCCGCTCGACAAGCAGGTCATGTACGCGCAGCCCTACCCGCCGCTCAAGGGCCTGCCCATCCGGGACGGCTTCTTCCGTTACAGTGACGGGGAACCGGTGATTCTCTACGCGATGCACGGTCATATCGACAGGTCGCTGCGCCAGTATTTCGGGCCTTACGATCATGTCCTCGAAAGCTACACCGTGGGCGGCGCTTCCCGTTTCGACCTGGAATCGACCCCGCTGTACGAGACTTTCCACAAGTATCCCGACACGCACCGCGTGGGCTGGGACGGCTGGTGCGGTCACCTGATCAAGGACCGCTGGTCCATGGGCGGCAAAAAGGAAAATGTGGTGATCTGCCTGGAAAGCGACCACGTGAAAGAGGCCATTCTCGAGTACATGAAAGGCGCTGCCGAGCGCTGGAAACGCAACCCGGACCTGCTCTACGACATTATGGGCTACGAGCTGATGTATATCTGCTACTGCGACCGGAGCCAGCAGATGTTCCGTCAGTGGCTGCAGGACAAGTACGGTGCGCTCGACAAAGTGAATACGGCCTGGGGCACGACATACGGGGACTGGGACGCCATCCGGGCGCCGGAGTGCAAGAACGCGGCCCCGCTGCCGGACATCAACCGCGCCGCCTGGTACGACTGGGCCCTGTTCAACAACCGGCGCTTCACGGACCACATGAAATGGATCAAGTCCGAGATGCGCAAGCTCGACCCGCAGGTCCCGATCTGCGCCGGAGGGACCAGCAGCATGCTGTCCTCCAGCAATAGCACCACCGGAATCGATGAAGAGCTGATCGTGAACGAGGTGGACGACGTGATCCTGAACGAATCCGGCCACTCGCTCATTTTCAGCGACCTGATGCCCTCACTGGCGGACCGGCGCATGGTCATGGTGGAGCCGGAGGCCGGAGGCAACGTGCACAACACGCTGCTGCATTTCCTGCACGGCAAGTCCACCCTGGCCAAGTACAAGTGGGACTCCACCAATCCGGAGTACCCGAACGACGCCTACAGCTCGGTACTCACGAGCTGGGATATCAGCCTGGGAGACATTGATGACATCCTGCGGCTGTCCCTGGACGTGCGCCGTCTGAACAATGAGATCGCGGCGTTCTACGGCCCGGAGCCGGAAATTATGCTCCTCTACTCCAAAACCAGCATAGTCCAGGTGCCGCCCGACCTTCACCGCGCCGGGGTCACCCCCTACCTCGAAACCCTGGGCAAGGTCTGGGAGGGCGCGCGCTGCCTTGGATCACGAGTTGGGTTCGTGACCGAGCGCCAGGTCCTCGCCGGCAAACTGGACCGCTGCCGTCTGCTGCTTGTTCCGGCGGTGAAGTATATCCCTCCGGAGGTCACCCAGGCGATTCTCAGCTATGTGGAGCGCGGCGGCACGGCGCTGGTCGTGCCGGAGAGTTTCCTGTTCGACCAGTACGCCCGCAGCAACGACGGAATTGCCGGTTTGGGATTAAAAATCAAGGAGGTCACTCTCCCCCAGGTCGTGGGAGAGGGTGAGATCGTGCAGAACTACGACCAGAGCATCACCCAGGCCCTTATCTACGGCGAGGTGCGCCGTAGGATGACAGTCGAGCCGACTGATATTTTCAGCGGGAAGAATTTTGCCATACCGACCGGCGGGCTCGTGCAAAGCCTCGAACCCGGGAAGAACAGGGTCCTGGCGCGTTTCGAGGACGCTAAGCCTGGTCTGGTGCTGGTCACGCACGGCCAGGGCCGTCTGTATTACCTGGCCGCCACGCTCGATCCCGACGGCTACCACCGTCTCCTGGAGCCCCTGGCCGAACGTGCCGGTCTTCACCGCCCGGTGGTCGGGGTGCGTGCGGACAACAGCCTGGTCACCGGCGCCGAGGTGCGCGGGATAGAATACCAGGACGGCTGGCTGGTGTATGCCAGTAACCTGGGGAGCACTCCGGTGGAATTCGATCTCAAGGGCGAAAGCCCCCTGGGTGCGGTCACCGACCTGCGCAGCATGCAGGCACATCCCGGAACGCACGTGCAACTGGGACCCTGGCAGGAGACCATTTTTCGGGTGGAGAAAGGGAAGTAGCGCAGGAAGGATCGGCAACGATTATATTATGTTATATATGGGGCACAGTCGACCGTGCCCCATTATTATTTTCAAGTAGCTGGCACGGATAAAAAGCAGGGGCGGCCACTCGGCCGCCCCTGCAGTTAGAGAAGTACCTGTTAAACCTTTAATTTTCCCTGATTACTCCCGCCCTGGAATCAATTTCTCACCTCGGTGGTAAACCGATGCGCCAGAGTTCCAGGTCGGCCTGATAGAGCAAAGTGTCGGGAGCGACCTCGTAGATAGTACCGTAGGCGCTGCGATCGCCGAAACCCGAGACATCGATTGTTTGCCAGGACTCTCCGCTCTTGTCCTGGCTGATCGCCAGGCGGCAGCGTCGGCTATGGTCGCCGCCTGAGAAATTTCGCCAATACTGCTCGCGGTTCACCGAGTCCGGCGGCTGGACCATCTCACCGAACGCCAGGGCAACGCGGCCGTCGGCCAGGCGCAGAAGGTTGGGGTCCACTCCGGCCGGGCCTAGACCCTGCGGGGCATGTGGAGCGGTCCAGGTGCGGCCCTCATCCGTGCTCCAGACTGCCACCATGGGCGTGAAATGTCCGGTGCGGATTATCCCCAGCAGACGCCCGTCCTCCAGCCGCACTATGGTCCACTCGTTGTAACCCTCGCTGTCATCCGGGTGATCGCGGTCTGGCACGGCCACGCTCGACAGGTAGCGCCAGGTGCTCCCGTTGTCGGTGGAGCGGGCGGTGAAAGCCCGCAGCTTGAACTTTGATTCTATCTTGCTCTGCGGGTTGGTGGGCGCAATTGAGTCCGCCTCGAAATTGCCGTACATTGCAGCCAGCAGAGAGCCATCCTTGAGCTCAACCACTCCCCGGTGGAAAAACAGCCCGGCCCAGATCTTCGGGCTGCCGAAATCCACTTTGCCGGCCTCGGGAATGACCAGCGTGGTCTTCACTATCTGAATGGTCTTAAGCTCATCCTGCGAGCGCATAATCCATCCCGCATAGGCCCCGTCGCTGTCCGGCTTGATTATGGCTGTCACTCCCAGAAACAGGCCGGGACGGTAGAAGAAGGTGTTGATCCTGTTTTCGGTCAGGTCGGTGGGAAGCCAGGGCGGCTCGGAGTCAGAGCGCACCACCACCCGGCTGCCACGGTCGGTCACCTTGAAAAAGCCCAGCAGGTGGATATCGCCGTCCGGAGTGCGGAACGAGCGGGCGTAGCGCGCCGGGCGCGACCGGTCCAGGCGCAGCGGAGTTATCTGCACCTGCGGCACGGAGGCGCTCTCCGCGGCAGAAAGCCCGGCGGGGAACAGAACCACAGCCGTCAGGGCAGCCAGGCAAAACCGATTTATCATTGGCGCCTCAATTATATAAAGTTAAATACAAATCGTACGACTCACCGTTTCAGGGTCAGGGTCAGCGCGGTGTCGGCTTGCAGCTCGACCTTGCGTTTCACGCCCGCGCAGGTGACCGTGTAGGGTGAATTCTCGTTTCTCTTGCCGTCGGAGAAACTATACTCGGGCAGTTCCACTTGCAGCTCGCCACGGCTGCCAGTGCGGCCGGTAAAAACAACTTTACCGCTGCGGTCAGCCACTGTCACCTCACGCTCAGGCAACGCGGCCCCGTCCGCCCCCTCGACCCGTACCTGCAAAGCCCAGCCGACAGTATAGCTGTGCGCCTGGGCCGTGGCCTGCACTCCGAACGGCGCGCCCTGAATCGTGTTGGAACGGAACTCGATCCCGGTGGCTATGCAGTCCTCGCGAGGCGTCCAGCCCATGCGGACCGGTTTCCAATCGACCGGCGCCCCCGCCGCGCGGATGAGGGTATTCTCCCGGAACAGCACCTGCTTTGCCCCGCCGTAGGGCGTGGCGACCCAGACCGGCGGTACATTCCCGGTGATCCGGTTGCGGTAAAACTCGCCGCCGATCGTGCCGCCGCCCACGTAGAACGCCGCCGCCTCAACCCGTGGACCGGCCTGCGGGTCGAGCTGGGTCACAGTGATCTCGTTGCCGAAAAAGTAGTTCGGCCCACCGCTGGCGCTGTAGAACACAGCCCAGGCCATGGGGATATACCCCTCGTAGCTCAGGTAGGCCCGTCCGGTGATAGTCATCCGGTTGTTGTAGACCCGGTTGCCCCAGCAGCCTGCCTCCTCGCCGGGACGGGCGTTGTAGTCGGCGATGCGGATCGCGGTGGTGCTGTATTCCTCGTGCCCGTACTCGCAGGTGGGAGGCGCGGCCTGGATGATGAAATCGTTGTCGAAAATGTCGATGAACTTGTGCCGGAACACCTCCAACCCCGAGCCGATCTCGGGCTCGAAACGGTTGGCGAACACCTGCGAGCTGTCACCGCGGGCCATCACGCAGTAGTGGTTGGTCACGGTCTGGCGGTTGACAAACAGGTTGTGGTGTATGGATGAGTGCGGGCCCAGGAAATTCAGGCAGCCCTGGCCGCCGTAGAACTCGCAGCCGCTTACCTCGGACGGGTCCTTGCCGCGCAGCACCACAGCGTGCTCGCTCACGTGGCGGTTGATTATAAAGGGTGTGTCGATGTCGAAGCGGCAGTCGGTGAGGCTGCCCTGAGGCACATCAACCGCGTTGGCGTTGATCCCCTGGTTTATCACCCGCACGTTGTCCAGGATCACCCGCGCCCCGGTGGCAGTGGACTGCACGCCCCAGCTCAGGATACCACACGTGGCGCTGCGGATCACACCGTTGCGTATCGTGACCGTGCCGCCCAAAGCCCGCGGCAGGCTGTCCAGCGGCTCGGAGGTCCCCGGCTTGGTGAGGTCGAAAAAGGCCACCGGGTTACCCTCGTAAAGCTGGTCGTTGAAAGCCCAGGGCCGCGTGTGGTCCAGCACGGCCACTCCCACATCCATGGCAGGCCGGATATCGATCTGGTCAACCAGGCAGTCGGTCAGAGCCTTGACCCGCACCCGGTAACGTCCGGCGGGCAACCCCTGAAGGTGTGCGGTGACAAACCCGCCGCCCAGGCGCGGGCCACGGTCCTCCGTGGGGCAGCTAACCCGCTTGCTGTCACCGTAGACTGTCTCCACCCGCACCGTGGCGCCACTCGAGTCCTCCACGTACAGACTCACCCGCATGTCGAGCTTCGCCACCCCGCACATGGCCAGGTAGGAGCGTCCGGCCAGGGGAAGCTCCACCCAGCCGGAGACGATTTCGTCCCCGGCGGCGAGGCTCAGGATTTTCTTCCCGATGAAAATGTGCACGTCCTCCGTGTTGACCACCTTCGCACCCGGGGCCTGCGAGAAATCCCAGCCCTGACCGCCTTCCTCGAACCCATAGTCAGGCACGTGGCCGTAATCACAGTCGGCGAAACTCAGGGTGTAGCCGTTCAGGTCCAGGACCACGTCCGCGCCCAGGATAAACCCGCTCGCAGGGCTCGAAACATCGCGGTCCAGCATGTATGTAGTCCCGGCCCGGGCGTAGCAGCCGGGAGCGCTTACCGCCACCGCTCCCGGCGGGACCGGACAGTGCCCGGCCGGACGGTAGAAAGCCGCGGCTCCGGTAGCCAACCCGAGACACAAAGCGGCGACGGTCAGAAAGCTGCACCGCAAAGACATCGTTCCTCCACTATTTAAGCTTATATACTAACTTCACCTACCGCTATTTCAGCGGCGGGGCTAGGTAGTCCTGGACATCCAGCCAGTGTGCGCGCATGATCGCGGCTTTCTTCTGCAACTGCTCGATCAGGTTCGGCCCGAGCAGGAACGTGTCCTCGTAGCGTGGGTCACTGGCGCGGGCGGTCATCTCCAGGCCGCCGTTCTGCAGCAGGGAGATCAGCTCGTTGGTGTTGTCGAACTCGTCCCGCATGATCGCGTTCCATTCCAGGTTCCCGGGGTCGCCGTCCCAGCTCGCCTCCTTGGAGGGTACGCGCGGGGCTCCCGCCAGTATCGCGGCGTACTTGTCACGCAGTAGCTGGGCGTTGTAGAAATTGTGGATCGAACGCACCTCGGAAGCCCACATACGCAGGCTGAGGCCCATTTTCTTCAGGAAATCCCCCTCCGGGGCGCCCTCGAGGTTCTGCAGAGTGCGTCCGGCGCGGTCGGCCATGCCGAGCGCGCGATGCAGGGCGCCGTTTTCCCAGGCCAGGCCGTCGTGCATCCGCCCGCCGTGGAAATCGATGTAGTCCATGCGGGCTTCACTCTCGCGCGGGTTGAACACGTAAGGCAGGAAATAGGCTTCCTCATCTTTGGTCAGCAGCTCGGGCTTGATCACCAGCGGTCGGGTGAGGTGGCGCATCGATACACCGCAGTAGAAATTGCTGTACCCGCCGAAACTCCCGACCAGGGCGTTTTTCAGACCGATTGCCTGGTTCATGTCGTAGAGGGCCTGGAACACCTTATCGCGGTTGGCCTCGCCGCCCCAGCGGCCAGCCAGCTCACGCAGCTTGGCCAGACGGCTATCCAGGTCGCGGGTGGGATGGTCCATGCAGTCGGCGGCGATCTCCATCAGCTTGGCCAGGGCCTGGGGCGTGTCATCCCCGCGGCTGTACATGGCCGAACAGCCGAACTCCAGCTCACGCACACCGGGCCGCTGGAGACGCTCCATGGACTCAATCGTGCCCAGGACATTCACCAGTCCCAGGAACGGCCAGGCCTCGTTGATCATCGTGCCCACGCCCATGTGGGCCGGGTCGCTGCGGTCCATGTAGGTATTCTCGGGCAGCAGCGGCCGGACCACATCCTCCTCGTTCTGCCAGAAATTCACGTTGCCCCAGTGCAGGGTGATATCGCCCCCGCCATCGAGCGCGCCGCGGTGGATGGCCAGGCTGATGTCGCGCACACGCTCGCCGGCGTTACGGCCCTTGCACTGCTCGGGCCCGTTCGGTCCGGGATAGAGCGCCGCGGCCCAACACAGTCCCGCGCCAGCGTCATTGGTGCCGGTGACCATCGCGGTCACCACCGGTACGTTGCGCTTGATCTCGGCGATCATCCAGGAGACCATCTCGCGGGTGTCCTTCTGGTCCAGGCACATGCTGAAAGCCTCGCCGGCCTTTAGGTTGCTGCGGCGCGGATGGTCGACGCGCGGACCGCGGTACTGCGGGTATTTCTGGAAGAACGCCTCGGGCAGATAGTGCGAATTCTTACCCTCGAAAATCGCCTCCAGCCCCAGGCTCTTGACCACCTCGGCCCGCTCCAGCATCAGCTTGCGGTTGGCGGCCACGAACTGCGGGTCGATGAACGGGGCGATCTTCGGGTGCGGGTAGAACATCCAGGGCGCCGGCACGTAGCAGGCGTACTCGCGCCAGGGGCAGCCGCCCGGAGGGAAGGAGCGCCAGTCCTTGTCCGCCAAGTCGCTGATCCCGATCTGCACACGGCCGCGGCTTTTGAACGTAGCGGCCAGCTCGGCATAGGGCTTGAACGACTGCAGATCGTGCCCGGAATGGGAGAACATGATCACCAGCGGCTCGGCGCACAGGCCGGGTGAGACGGCGAGCAACGAAATAAGCAACCCCAGTATAGTTCCCAGCCTGATAGCTTTGGCGGCATTTCTCATATCAAGTCCCTCTAAAAGTTGGTTAACAGCCCAGTACCGCATATTATAATTTTTATATTATTGTGCATTTCTTTCCTGCCACTGGGTTCCCTCGTCCATTCCCTCCGGGCGCGGGCCATAGACCGGCAGAGGATCGCCCAGTTCGTAGGCTCCCAGGTCCGGGGCCTTGCCGTGAAACCGGTCGTTGACATTGGGGATCACGACACCGGCATCCACCGCGGCCGAGCCGGGGGCCAGGCGAAGGTCGGCCGGTTCGCGGCGTGGGAACTGCGGGTTGGGGAACTCAGGCCGCTGGGCGAACACGCTCAGGTCCACCTGCACGGCGTGCTTCTCCGGGGTCAGGCGGCGAAGGTCAGCCAGGCTTTCGATCCGGCTGCGGCCGACTATGCCCTCGAACGGCATTCCCTCCACCCCGAACCCGTCGTAGTCCATGTCCGCGCTAGAGTCGGCGCGCGGGAAGAACACGGCCATCCCGCGGCCGGTGCCGTAACCGCCCAGGGTCTCGGAGCCCGGCCCACCCAGGGTCAGGTTGTTGCGGAACATCACCAGAGATGGATTGTGCCCGACCATGAAACCATCCCCGCTCTTGACCACCGTGTTGTGCAGGATCACATCCCCGCGGCTGCCGCGCGCCAGCTTGAACGGCACGTTGATCGTGTTGTACATCACGTTGCGGAGGAAATAGCTGGGTCCGCCCAGGCCCGGCTGGCTGCTCAGGCTTATGAAACAGTTGGTGATCCGGTTGCGCATGATCCGGGTGTTGCCGGCAGTGAAATCGGCCTCAATCGCGTCGTCGTCACCCAGTTCGATATCGTTGTTGTAGATGTCGATGCAGCGCTGGTCGTAGGCCCAGAGGTCCTCCATCGTGGAAATGCAGTCGCGGTAGCCGGTCACCCGGTTGTGGCAGATCACGTTGCCCGGGCCGGTCATCTCGATCCCCTCACCCACGCAGGAAACACTGTGCTCGTTGACACAGCAGCCCAGGGCCAGCGAGTCCCAGGGCATATAACCGGTGACAGTGTTGTCGGCGATATAGCAGTTTTCGGCGCCCGGGCGGTCGGTGGCGACTATCCCGTGCGGGCCGAACACCTCGCAGCGGCGCACGGCCACATCCTCGGCCCAGCGCAGCTCCACCGGCCCGTGGACAGTCACGCCCTCCAGGATCACGTGCTTGCGGCCTTCCAGATCAACCCGCTCGAAATTGCTGTTCAGCCCGGGATGGCTGCGGTCGGAGCGGATCACGATGGGACGCTCCGGAGTGCCGTCCTGCATAAGCTTGAACTCGCCATACCAGCCCGGCCCCAGCTCCAGGATATCTCCCGGCTCCAGAGTGGCGGCTATCTTTTCGAAATCCTTTGGGCCGGCCTTTTTAACGCGGGAGTCCGGGGTGGGGCACGGCACAGGACGGGTGGAGACAGCTAACACTGTGTCCACCTTTCCGCCGTCCGGGTCGCGCAGGCTGAGCTTTATTTCATAGCGCGTGCCGGGACGCAGATCTAACACACTGCCCGAAAGCTTGTTCTCCCAGAAGAAAACCGGCTGCGTACCGCGGCTGTGTCCGGCCGGGATACGGCGCAGGGGCATGGCCGCGTGCCAGGCGTTCTCGCCGGCCTGACGGTACTCCACCTTGCAGATCGCGTTTAAATTGTCGTCACCCTCGATCAGCCACTCGACTGCCAGGTTGGTCAGGGTGGGATAGGGTGTGGAAAGCGCGCCAGGACGGGTGGCGTTGCCGGCCAGCAGCAGAGCTGGAATGACCAGAGTCAGAGCTATAGCCGCGAGCTTGGTTGGATTGAACGATCCGTAGCGCATGCCTGACCTTCGGGGTTGAGTGAATGGGCCTGAGTACGCACTATTTTAATTTTAATACTATTTTTTATCCGGGTGATCCGCTTCCCACTGCGTGGCCTCATCCACTCCCTCGGGACGGGGCCCATAGTGCGGTAGCGGTGCGCCCAGCTCGTAGGCGCCCATGTCCGGGGCTTTCCCGCTGTAGCCGTCGTTCACACCCGGCAGGACCACTCCGGCATCCACCGCGGGCGAGACTGGGGCCAGACGCAGGTCCGGGGCCTCGCGCGCCGGAACGGGTGGGTCGGGAAACGTCACCTTGGCGGCGAAAGTCTCCAGTCCCAGGCTCACCGAGTGCGGTCCCCCGGTGACACGCCGTAGCTCCTCCAGGCTGCTTATTATCGTGTTGCCCACCTGCCCGGAAAACGGTGTCTCGAAAGCCCCGGCGGCGTTGTAGTCGAACGTGCAGGTGCTGTTGAATCCAGGCAGGAAAACTGCCCGTCCGGTGTTGCGGTCAGCCCGGCCGCGGCTGTCCCACTGGCGCCCGCCAAGGCAGAGGTTGTTGAGCCAGACCGTGTGGAAATACTCGTTCTGCCAGTGCGGCGCGATGAACCCGTCGCCGACCCGCAGGCTGGTGTTGTGAAGGAAAATGCTGCCCACGCTGTGACGTTCCAGCTTGAACGGCGCCCCGGCCAGGTTGTACATCACGTTGCGGATGAAATATACCGGCCCCCCCAGGCTGGGCTGCGCACTCAGACCCATGCCGCAGTTAGCGATACGGTTGCGCATGATCCGGCAATTGGCGGAGCAGAAATCGGCCTCGATCCCGTCATCCGGCCCCACGGAGATATCGTTGTTGTAGATGTCCACGCAGCGCTGGTCGTAAACCAATAAGTCTTCCATGGTCGAGACACAATCGCGGTAGCCGCTTACCCGGTTGTAG
>CAYLSM010000012.1:0-38945 GCA_964386505.1 uncultured Gemmatimonadales bacterium | reverse complement strand
GGTAAAAGCATCGTTCACGTTGGGCAGGGCCACTCCGCGATCCACCGCCGCGGCGCCCTCGCGCAGCGAGAAATCGAAATCCCGGCTGAAATATACGGCCATCGGCCTGTCCGGGTCGGGCCGCGGGACATTCGCGAAGATATCATAGTCCACCCCGATCCCGTGTCGTTCCTGCCCGGTGGCGGCGCTGAACTCCGAGAGTGTCCCGAAACGCCTGAACTCATCATGCCGCTCCAGCTCGTAGTCGCGCAGGACTCCCTCAGCCGGGGCTTTCCAGAAATACTGCGCCCCACCCGCCCGGTTCGGCCGGTAACCGTCGTAATCCCATGTGCTGTAGCTTGTATTCGTGCAGACACGGAACAGCTCGCGCCCGGGCAGGTCCGTGCCCAGGAACAGGTTGTTCCGGAAATGGGCGTTGCTGTAGCCGGCCGGGTTGCGGTTCTCCGCTATCACAGTGTTGTGGTACAGCACCAGGCCCGCGGGCTGGACCTTGAACTTGAACGCCATGCCCCAGGGCACGTGATAAAGGATGTTGCGGATGTAGTAGGCCGGGCCGCCATAGACCGGCTGGGCGCTCAGGCCGCAGCTGGCCGCGTTGAAACAGCGGTTGCGCAGCACGCGGATGTTGTGCACTCCGCCGTCCGCCTCGATAAAGTCATCGGTCATGAGGTGGATGTCGTTGTTGTAGAAATCGATGGCCGTGGCGCGAAGGGAGGGGTCGGGGTCCGGGCTGCCGTGGGTGCAGACACAGATCGCGTCATGGAACCAGGCGATGTAGTTGTGGCAGACCACGTGCCCCTGGCCGTAGACCTTGACCGCATAATAACTCTTGAGCGGGCTGGCCCCGTAGACCCCGGGATCGTACCAGCCGATCAGACGGTTGCGGTCATCCCGGCCCAGCATGACATTGTCCGAAATCAGGAAATCGCGAGAGCCTGCAAACTGCGAGGTCACGGCGATCCCCACCTGTTCCATCCGGCAGTTGCGCACGGTCAGGCCGCTGCACCCGGCCACGTCCTTAAGGCCCGCGTAGAATGCTATGTCGCAGTTTACGAGGGTGAGGTTCTCGAAGATATGGTAATCCGCGGCCATGACATCGAACAGCCTGTAGCAGCCGGCGCCGTCGAAAATCACCTCCCCGTCGCCGGCCGCCCGTATCACGATCGGCCGCTCGGGGGTGCCCTTGGCAGTCAGGACATAGGCGCCGTCGAAATCCAGGCTCAACGGATCGCTGTAGCTGAGGCGGTCGGCCTTGTAGCGCCCGGCGTGCACGAGGATAATGTCGCCGGGGCGCACTTTCCGCTCGCTCACCACGGCCCAGTCGCCACCTCCCGCGCCCTGGTAGGCCCGCATCAGGCCGGTGAACGAGGGCTCGACCCGCGGACCTTTCCAGTCCGGCGGGTACACGTGCAGCACGCGCCCGTCCTTCGCGGCCTGCGGCTCGGCGCGGGTCCGAAGGCGCACGGTCTTTTCCGCCTCCCCGCGCACACCGTCCGGATCGGACAGGCGCAGACGGCACTCGTACCCGGTGCCGGGCTCAAGGTCGAAAATGCTGCCGGCAAACATGTCCGGGGCGGTGTAGTCGATATAAGTCTCTTCGGCGAACGTGCGCTCGTTGTCAATCCGAAGAAGCGGCAGGGCCTCGCGCCAGAGGCTCTCGCCCACTTTGCGGTACTGCAGCGAGACTGTGCTGTTGCGGTTGTCATCCCCTGAGACGCTCCACTCGAAGCCCAGGCAGATCAGTGTCGGACGCTCCAGGACCAGCTCGCCCGAGGTCACGCGGTTCTCGGCCAGAAGGGCAACGCTCGAAACAAGGGTGAGAACGGCAACGAGGAAAGATCTTGAGATCATGCGAACCTCCCGAGTTTACTTGCATCGGTATGATCGAAGTCCCCTGGAGACTTGAAAGCGGAAGGATTGTGCTGTTATCGGTTGTGTATCAATCGGCGTAAAATTATGTTGCATCATGGACTGCGGGGCGATAGTCTTCTTACTCCAGCATAGAGCGCCATTATTCCGTTCCGAGCCACAAGCGGAGTAAAAACAATATAAACAGGCCCAACGGCCGTGGGAAGCCTCACATATCCCTCATCCGGGGTCGGCAGTATTGTGGCATGACCGATTATCCATCGAGAAAAACAGCACGGGACAACTTGTCCGGGAGTACAACCGATGACTGAAATACGCTGGGGCCTGATAGGCTGTGGAGATATCGCCCGCAAACGCGTGGCGCCGGCCATGCGCGATCTCGATGGCCACTCCATCCGGGCCGTGGCCCGCAGGGACAGCTCACGGGCGGAGGAGTTCGCGCGGGGTTTCGGGGCCGAAACACACTATGCCACGGCCGAGGAACTGCTCGCTGATCCCGAAATCAACGCGGTCTACCTCGCCACGCCGGTAAACCTGCACCTTCCGCACACCCTTATGGCCGCAGCGGCAGGCAAGCACGTGCTCTGCGAAAAGCCGATGGCGCTCGACAGCGCGGAGTGCGACCGGATGATCGAAGCCTGCGACCGGGCCGGAGTGCTTCTCGGAGTGGCTTATTACCGCAGGTTCTATCCGGCGGTCTTGGAAATAAAGCGCCGGCTGGAACAGAAAGCTATCGGCCGCCCGGTCCTGGCCCGGGCCCTGGCCGCGGAGTACTGGGATTACCCGGATGACCATCCGTTCAAGTGGCGTCTGACCCGGGCTGAGGGTGGCGGCGGCCCGCTGATGGATTTCGGCAGCCACCGGATCGACATCCTGCTGGATATCCTGGGCCCGGTCACCCAGGTGAGCGCGTTTTCCGACCGGCTGATTTTCGAGCGTGAGGTGGAGGACTGCGCACTGGTGACGATGCGACACGCTTCCGGGGCGCAGAGCGTGGTCGGCGCCTTCCATACGATAGGCCCGGCGGCAGATGAGCTCGAGGTATTCGGCAGCCGCGGCAAGGTGATTGTCGAAACGCTGAACCAAAGTTTGATGCAGATAAACTCCGATGGCCGGGAGGAAACCCTTGAACTGCCCCCGCACCCCAATCTGCACCTTCCCCTGATCGAGGATTTCGGGCGGGCGGTCCTGGAGAACCGCAAGCCGAGAGTCACGGGACGGACCGGAAGGTTGACCAGCCGGGTGATCGAAGCCGCCTACCGCAGCAGCCGCGAGGGCGTGACAGTCGGGGTGGACACCTCGGATGGGGATTGAATTGCTTAACATGAGCGGGCCTTCACTTTGCGGCCGGCCCGCTCAGCCCGGCACACAAAATGGGATTGGAATCTGGAGCGATTAGAGAATATCATCCCGGCGGCGCAAGCTGGACCGCCAAGTAACCTCATTTGAATCAAAGGTCTCAAATCAGTTGCTTTTGTCGATATATATCCCTTAATTTCCGGCAATAGCTGTTCGATATGCTCTGACGGCTTATATTTCGTTCCCCCGTAACTATTATCCAATTCATCCCGCGCGGCTTATGTCAAGAATAATGCGGATACTTCCGCTATTTCTCCTGACCGGTCTCTGGGCCCTGCCCTGCCGGGCCTGCGATGTCCCGGTGTTCCGCTATGCCTTGGAACGCTGGGTCCCTGCGATGTACGAGTTGAACGTTCTCAGCCCGAACGGCCATCCCGCGGGCGATGTTCCACCCGCCAACTCATTGCAAAACATTCTGGACAGCGCGAACTGCACCCTGCAATACACCGCCCCCGGTAAGTCCCTCAATGCGGGAGCTCTCCCGCAGATGGAACTCGTGTACCGGGACTGGCAGGGGAAAAAGATCGCAATATGGTCCGGGCCTGTTTCGGCTGACACTGTCGAAAAGCTCGTCGATTCTCCGGCGCGGAAGGAGATAGCCGGCAAGCTCCTGGGCGGGGCGACGGCGGTCTGGGTGTTTCTCGAATGCGGAGACAGGGAGAAAAACGACTCGGCCATGAAACGGCTTAAGGCGGTCCTGGGGCAGATGGAGCAGGGCTTGGTGCTGCCTGAATCGGTCGCGCGCTTGAAAGAATCCATGACAGGTGAGCTGCGGGTTGACTTTCCTGTCCTGAAAATTCCGGGTTCGAGCGAGACCGAAACAATCCTGGTCGATATGCTGATCCGCTCCGAGCCGGACCTGGAGTCCTACCGTCAGGAGCCGATGGCATTCCCGGTTTTCGGCCGGGGACGCGTACTGTACGCTCTGGTGGGTGAGGGTATCGACAGCGTGAATGTCACCGGAGCGTGCGCTTTCCTGGCCGGCCCGTGCGCCTGCGAGATAAAGGATTCCAACCCCGGCATGGACCTGCTCATCCGGGCCGGCTGGGCCTCGGGGTTCGGAGAGAGCTGGGTCGACGCCTCGGAGAACGTATCTCTGTCCAGCCTCGCCGCCCTGGCGGGAGGCGGGCCGGACAACAGCTCCGGCGGGACATTCCTGCGTAGCGTGGTCATTACTCTGCTCACATTGCTCGTGCTCGTGGGCGCCGGGAGTGTCGTGCTCCTGAGAAAGCTTCGGAGAGGGCCCCGATGAACCTGAGGCAGGTGGTGTTCCGGGAGATAATGTACCGCAAGTCCGGGTTCATCCTGGGGGCTGTCTCCATAGCGGTGGCGACCGGAGTTCTGGTCTGTGTCCTGACCCTGCTGGCGGGCCATGCCGGGGCGACCAGCCGGATAATGGCCGAAAAAGAGGCCGCGACAGCCAAGGAAATGGCCCTGATGCAGGATGACTACCGCAAGATAATGAAGACGCTGGGATTTAACCTCCTGATACTCCCCGAGAGCCAGAGCCTGGAACAGTATTACGCCACCGGGTATGTCAGCGAATCGATGCCCGAGGACTACGCCGAGCGCCTGGCCGCAGCCGGGCTGCTCACGGTGCGTCATGTCCTGCCCAGCGTGGAGCGGCGGATCGAGTGGCCCGAGATGGGCGGGGCCACGGTCATCCTCTCCGGCACAAAGGGCGAGGTTCTGTCATCGGAAGGTTTCAACGGTGAGTCAATGCAGATGCCGGTGGCAGAGGGCGATATGGTGGCCGGGTACGCCGTGGCGAAAAAACTCGGGCTGGCCGTGGGAAAGACCGTGACTCTGCGCGGAGAGAAATTCCGGGTCAGCGAGATAAACCCGGAAAAGGGAACGCGGGACGATATCACTGTCTGGATCGAGCTGGCGCGGGCGCAGAGGATGCTGGGCCTTCAGGGCCGGCTCAACGCGATCCTGGCCCTGAAATGCCTCTGCGCGGGCAACGAGCTGTCGCAGGTCCGCAAGGACGTGACCCGGATCCTGCCGGGGACCCAGGTGATCGAGGTCGACTCCAAGGTTGTCACCCGGGCCGAGGCCAGAAACAGGGCCGCGCTTACGGAGAAACAGACGCGGGAGGAGGAGAGCGCCAACCTGACCCGTCTGCGTGAGAGTATCGAGAGTCTTGCGGCCTGGCTTGTCCCGCTGTCGATTCTGGGCGCCGCAGTCTGGATAGGCCTTCTGGCCCTGGCCAACGTGCGTCAGCGGCGGGCCGAGATCGGGATATTCCGGGCCCTCGGCCTGGATTCGGGGCGGATAATCACGGTGTTCCTGGCCCGGGCCGCGCTTATCGGCCTGACTGGCTCGGTGGCGGGCTATGCTGCCGGCATCATCACGGCGGGAGCGTATGCGGCCAAATTCGCCGGCGGCCTGTCCGGCGCGCCGGTGTTCAATCCCCTGACATTTCTCGCTGTCATCCTGGCCGCCCCGGCGCTGGCGATAGTCGCAAGCTGGCTGCCCGCGCTCGTCGCCGCCGGGCAGGACCCGGCGCTCGTACTGAGGGAGGACTGAGGCGCGGATGCTGAACCTCGACTCGATAACGAGAGTCTACCGTCGCAAGCACGGAGACCCGGTTGTGGCGCTCGACAGCGTCTCGCTCTCGGTCCGGCCCGGCGAGTTCGTGGTCCTCCAGGGACCCAGCGGGAGCGGTAAGACCACCCTGCTTCTGACTGCCGGTGGCCTTCTGCCCCCCACCTCCGGCGCGGTCAGACTGGAGGAGCGCGACATCTATGCCCTGCCCTCGGACAAACTCGCCAGGGTACGCGCACAGAAGGTCGGGTTCGTTTTCCAGCAGTTCCATCTCGTGCCCTACCTCAGTGTCCTCGAAAATGTCCTTGTACCCTCGCTGGCCTGCCCGGATGAAGGTGCGCGGGAACGCGCGCTGTCGCTCCTTGAGGAACTGGGCCTCGACCGGAGGGCCGGCCATTATCCCTCCGAGCTCAGCACCGGCGAACGCCAGCGGACCGCCCTCGTGCGGGCCCTGCTCAACCAGCCGTCACTCATACTGGCGGATGAGCCCACCGGTAACCTGGACCGTGACAATTCACGTATCGTGACCGGGCACCTCTGTCGATTCGTCTCCTCCGGCGGCGCGGTGCTGATGGTCACGCACGGGCCGGACGGTCTCTCCTGCGCCCACCGGCGGGTCGATATCGAGGAGGGCAAAATTGTCTCCGCGGATTGAAAAGCCTGTACTCATGGCAGCGGGCACAGTCGTGTCGAGACTCGCGCCGCTTGTCGCCATGCTGAGCCTCGGGCTGGCAGGCTCTCTATTCTCCTCCGACTGGCCCATGTGGCGCTTCGGGCCGGAACGCGGCGCCTGCGCTCCGGACAGCCTGGCGGCAGAGCTATCGCCCCTGTGGACGGTTGATTACGGCAGGCGGGAGCCGGTCTGGGACGATCCGCTTAACCGTGACCTGATGCCCTACGACCGGGTATTCGAGCCGGTAGTGGCCGAGGGCCGGATGTTTATCGGGTTCAACGACCGGGACAAGCTGGTGGCCCTGGACACTGGTTCCGGCAAAGAGCTCTGGTCGTTCTACGCCGACGGGCCGGTGCGGTTTCCGGCGGCCGTCTGGGGCGGAAACGTGTATTTCGTGTCGGACGACGGGTGCCTGTACTGCCTTCGGGCCGCGGACGGGGCGCTGGCCTGGAAGTTCCGCGGGGGGCCCTCGCAACGCCGGGTGCTCGGGAACAAACGTCTGATCTCCACCTGGCCGGCCCGCGGCGGACCGGTGATACAGGACGGCCGGGTCTATTTCACCGCCGGTATCTGGCCCTTCATGGGCGTCTTCATATATGCCCTGGACGCGACGAGCGGCAAGGTTGTCTGGGAGAACGACTGGACCGGCAGCCAGTTCATACTCCAGCCGCACAACTCCCCCGCTTTCGCCGGGATTGCGCCCCAGGGGGCGCTGGCCTCAGCGGGTGACGGTATACTTGTCCCCGGGGGACGTTCTGTCCCGGCCCTGTTCGAGCGCGGCGACGGCAGCCAGCGGTATTTCCATCTCGCCGCCCAGAACAAGACCGGGGGCTCTTTTGTCTGCGCCGCCAGCCATGTCTTTTTTAACCATTACCGCGACCAGGTCTGCTCGATGTACGACCTTGCGACCGGCAAGGCCCTTATCGAGAGGATTGGCCGCTGCCCGGTAATATCCACGGACCTGATCCTGTTCGGCGGCGAGACTGTCCGGGCCTTCGATTCCCGTAAGCTTCAGGAGCGCGGCCGCTGGTTCCTGGTGGGGAATTTCCTGGATCGCTGGCTCTCCGGCCTCGATGCGGACAACCTCAAACCCGCATTCCTCGGCTCGGCCGTGAAATGGTGGGTCCGTCTGAAATCCCGTCTGTGGCGCAATACCATTCTCTGGGAAGTACAGGTGGATGCCAGCCGGGACCTCATCCGCGCCGGCGATTGCCTCTATGCCGCCTCCGGTGACGGTATCACGGCGTTGAGGTTGTCATCCGGGCGCAAATCCCCGCCTGCGATAATCTGGCAGAAAAGGATCCCCGGCGGTGTCGAAAGGCTTCTCGCCGCCGGCGGGAAGCTGTTCGCGGTCACCCAGAATGGCCTGATCGTGGCTTTCGGCCCGGAGGGCAGCGGGGGCGCGGTCCCCTCGGCCTGTCCCGCGGAAAGTGCCGAACACGGATCGCGCGAGGCCGCCGGGATTATCGACCGTACCGGGGCGCGCGAGGGCTACGGACTGGTGTTCGGGCTCAAGGACTACGATTTGCTGATAGGCCTGGCCCGCAGTTCCAACCTGAACATTTTGGGCATAGACCCGGACAGCGCGCGGGTGGACTCGATCCGTCGGTGGCTGGACCGTGACGGCCTGTACGGGAGACGGGTTGCGGTGATCCGGGGGACCCAGGCCGGTTTTGACTGCCCTCCGTACCTGGCCGGCCTGATTGTAGTAAATGAGCCCCTCGAACCGGGTTTCAGCCGGCTCCTCGAATCTCTCCACCCCTACGGCGGAAAAGCCTGGCTGAGAAACCCGGGAATAGGCCCCCGCGCGCTCCGGGACTCCATCTCCAGTTGCGGTGTCGAGCCCCTGCGGCTTGAAAAAGAAACGGCGCCGGCGGTTGTAGTCCGGGACGGCCCGCTGCCGGGAGCCGGAAGCTGGACACACCAGTACGGCGATATAGCCAACACGGTCAAATCCGACGACTCGCGGGTGAAACTGCCGCTCGGCCTGCTCTGGTTCGGCGGCAGCTCCAACCTGGATGTCCTTCCCCGTCACGCCCACGGCCCGCCGGAGCAGGTTGTCGGGGGCCGGCTTTTCATCGAGGGCATGGACTGCCTGAGCGCCCGGGATGTCTACACCGGCCGCGTGCTCTGGAAAACAAGGATCGAGGGCCTGGACAACTTCGATGTCTATTACAACGAGACCTACAAGGACGCCCCGACCAGCACGGAGTACAACCAGATCCATATCCCGGGGGCGAATGTCCGTGGCACCAATTTCGTGGCCGCCGCCGACCACGTATACATCATCGCGGGTCAGTCCTGCCGGGTGCTCGACACCGTAACAGGCGAGGTGACCGGGACTTTCGGACTGCCTGATGGTTCGGGCGACTGGGGCTACATCGGGGTCTGGGGTGATTGCCTGATCGCCGGAGGCGGCCGGGTCGATTTCTCGTCCCGGATGCCGGGAAGCGACGAGAAACCGAGCGACAAAGAAAAGCCGTTCCTGGATTTCAACCGCTCGGCCAGCTCAACTCTGACAGTCATGGACCGCCACACCGGGCAGACACTGTGGACCCGCGAGGCGCGTTACGGCTTCATCCACAACTCGATCGTGGTGCATGACGGGAGGCTGTACTGCCTGGACAAGCTGCCGCCCTACATCGATGGCCTGATCGCCCGCCGAGGAGGCAAGCCGGTGGAGGGCTCGGGCATGCTCTGTCTCGACCTGAAATCCGGCGAAATACTCTGGAGCAGACAGGAGGGTGTTTTCGGCACCTGGCTGAGCTATTCCTCGGAACACGATATCCTCCTGCAGGCCACCCGCCCCTCCAGCGACATGGTGCGGGGCGAGGACGGCAGGCGCATGGCCGCGTATGACGGAAGGGACGGCCGGCTGCTCTGGGACAGGGAGGTCGCGTACGGGTCGGTGCCGATTCTCCGCGGGGACAGGATTATCACCGCCGGTAAGATGATCGACCTTCTGAGCGGTGAGGAACTGGTCCGGAAACACCCGCTGACCGGCCTGGAAGTCCCGGTGACCTGGAAACGGAATTACGGCTGCAACTACCCGATCGCCTGCGAAAACCTTCTGACCTTCCGTTCCGCAGCGGCGGGGTATTTCGATCTGGCGAGCCTGGGCGGAACGGGCAACCTGGGTGGATTCAAGTCCGGCTGCACCTCGAACCTGGTGGCGGCGGACGGCGTGCTGAACGCCCCGGACTACACCCGGACCTGTTCCTGCAGCTACCAGAACCAGACCTCCCTGGCCATGGTCCACGACAGCGAGGTCGAGGTCTGGACGTTCAACGACCTGGACTCGGTCGCAGCGCCGGTCCGCCGGGTGGGGATCAACCTGGGCGCGCCGGGGGACCGTGTTTCCGATACGGGGACACTGTGGCTCGACTACCCCAGCCGCGGCGGGCCCTCTCCGGACATACCGGTGACGGTCGAGGGCGACAGCCTGCGCTGGTTCTGCCACCACTCGTCGCGCATACAGCAGGGAGAAATGCGCTGGGTGGCGGCCTCCGGGGTGGAGGGCGCGAGAAAGCTGACTCTGGACCTGGGGCACGGGGATACCTCACCCCGGACATTCAAGGTGCGCCTGTACTTCTCGGATTGTGACACTCCCTCCGGCAGCCATGTGTTCAGCCTCAGCCTCCAGGGGAGGAAAGTCGCCGAAAGGCTCGATCTCGGAGCGGAATGCCGCCGGGGGGAGCTGTCTCTGGTCAGGGAATTCGACGGTGTTGAGGTGAGAGGCCCCCTGACTGTAGAACTGATCCCGGAGCCGGACAACCGGAGCAACCGGACCGTTATCTGCGGGATAGAAGCGATCGAGCGGGGCTGGTGACAGCCTCTTGTGGCATGCACCTGGAGTGGCCTGTACTCTTTTTATATAACCGGAGGAATTTATATTAATGCCTGAATTTTTCTATGTGGAATATCGGCCGGCGATCGAAGGATTTCCAAGAACCGTCATAAACAGAACCCTGATCCCCTCTTTGGTTTTTCAAATCTCGCTCTGCCTCTTTTTCGCCGCCCCGTCCCTTGCCGCGCAGAAAACCAGCGACCCGGAACAGGAGGCCAGGAATTTCATCCATGTGGCCGAGACCCGCCTTGCCCCGGTCTATCCTGCGCTGGCCGGTCATATAGTCGACAGATTCGGCCTGGCCAGGATGAAAGGACTCGGGATCGACCTGGGAAGCGGCCCGGGGCACCTGGTTATCGAACTGGCGCGGCGTACGGAGCGGATGGAATGGATAAACGCGGATATCAATCCCCATTACTTCCAGTATTTCCTGGAAAAGGCGTCACAGGCCGGAGTGGCAGGCCGGGTGAAAGCGGTGGAAGCCGATGCGCAGTCCCTTCCCTTCGATGACAACACGGCCGATATCGTCGTCTCCCGCGGTTCGTTCCAGTTCTGGGAGGATAAGGAAAAAGCGTTCGCCGAAATCTATCGTGTCCTGAAGCCAGGCGGGAGAGCGTTTATCGGACGCGGGCTGCCCGGGAACCTGCCCCCCGAGACGGCACGCCAGGTGCGCGAGCGGGCTGGCCACGGCCCGGACTACGATGTGGCGGAGACAGCAGTCCAGCTGGAAAACATAATGCGCGCGCTGAAAATAACCGATTACCGGGTGGAAATGCCCCGGCCGGCCGGCTCGGAGGATGTCAGCTACGGAGTGTGGATCGAGTTCTCCAAGCCTGCCGCGACAAAACAGGGAAGCGAGAAAAGGATATCCTACTACGATCTGGACACTCTGGTGGTAATCGGTTCCGCCCCCCGTGACCCGGTCACCGAGCCCCGCACCGAACCGTTGAGCCTCGAACCCGCCGCCACTGTGGTCACTCAGGCCGAAATCGCCCGGTCCGGGGCCAAAACCCTGATCGAAGCCATGGAGTATGTGCCCGGCGCCTGGATCGAAAGCCGGGGCCGGAAAGTTAAACAGTTCTTTTCGATCCGCGGCCAGAAATATCCGTATCCGGACTATGCCCTGGACGGCGCCTGGCAGAGAGAGTTCCTGGAACTGCCATATTTCTTTCCCGCCGAGGAGGTGGAGCGGATCGAAATAATGCGCTCGAGCGCAGCGCTCTTCACCGGGCTTTCCGGGCTTACCGGGGTGATAAACATCGTCCCGCGGGAATACCGCCAGCGGGAGACCGCCGTGCAGGGGGAATACGGCTCTTTCGGCACCTACAGGCTGAATCTCAGCCACGGCGGCGTGGTAAAGAACCTCTCCTACGCTCTGGATCTGGGATTCCCCGGCACGGATGGCCCGAAAGGCCGGTACGCGGCGGAGTCGTTCACCAATTTACGAGGCAGCCTCTGCTGGCGTCCGAACGGAAAATGGAAAGTCAGCGCCCACCTGATGCATCTGAACGGCAGCCGGGAAATGGCCCGGGCCGTAGCTCCCGCGAGTCTGGACCTGCGGGAGGCCTCCGAGAAATTCGATCCCTTCCGGGCCACTCTGGCCACAGTGAAGGCTTTTTACCAACCCTCGGAAAGAGTTTCCTCGGAGCTTATCGCCAGCTATTCGGTCCGTGACAACAGGTATATATCGCAAAGCTCATCCTCGGTAACCTCCAACCGCGAGTACGATTACGAGTGGGGGGCCAATTTCACCCAGTCGGTGACGCCTTTTCGAAACAACATCCTCCGTTTCGGCAGCCTTTACAACCATTGGGTAGCCCCCAACGGGAAACGTTTCTATGTGGGCAAGCGCTGCGACCTGGAAACATTCTCCTGGGTGGCTGGGGACGAGCAGAGCCTCGGGCCGTTGACCTTGAACCTCGGTCTGCGCTGGGCACGCACCTATATCAACAACTACGGCGCATTCAATATCAACGAAAGTCCCAAGGGACTGCAGAAAGTGACTCCGATCAGAAAAGAGTGGGAGCCGGCGCAGGTAACCACCGCCCTGGGAGCCTCGTGGGAATTCTCATCCTCGGTCTCGGCCCATTTCAACCTGGCCGCGGGTGAAATAAAACCGTTGCCCGGCAACCTGACCACCGACCTGACAGAGCCCGAAAACGAAAAAAGGCTCAAGATCGACCTCGGTCTCATGACCAGGCGGGACAACATCGGACAGCTTTCACTGGCCTGGTTTCTCAGCCGTCAGGAGGATGCCCTGGTGCTGAGCGGCCAGACTGTCACCATGGAAGGCCGGGTGCTGGAAACCTTTCTGAACCGCAACCAGCGCCAGACCGGCATTGAGATCGACGCCCGCAGTGCCACTGTGCTGGGCTGCCTCCAGCTTTTCGCCAACTTCGTGGCCATGAGCCCACGCGCAGAGATTGAGAACCGGATGGTCCGCGACCGGGAAACACCCCGGGTAATTTCATCCGGCGGATTCTTCATCACCAAGTCCAGGTATGACCTGAACCTGTTTCTCAAAACCGTTTCCGCCTATGAGAGCACACGTTTCGCCGAGAGCACGGCCGGCCAGCCGCTTCTGGCGCAGCCCCTTGGTGCGTACCAGACACTGAACCTGACTTTTGGCCATGATTTCGGTTCCGGGCCGTTCAGCCGGGTATATCTGGAACTGACCAACCTGGCAAATGACAAGTATTCCACGGTGGTGGGCTATCCGGATTACGGCAGGAGGCTGACAGCGGGCTGGCGTGTCGTTTTCAAGTGAATCACTGTACGTCGTCAGAACAATTTGGACAGATGACGTTCAAAATGAAGAGACACATTTGGTTAGAAGCAACAGATTTTTCCGCTCTCCTTTCCCGAGGTTGACAGCCTTCCTCGCCTTCAGGGTTTTCCGCTTGATCATGTCCCTGATCGACAGGCATTCCCGCCTGCGGCCATTATAGACATCGGCTGGAGTCAGATTGTCGAGTGATTCATGGTAACGCTCGTTGTTGTAGTATTCCACGAAGCGCCTGATCTCCTGCTGAGGATTCTGGTCAGGCGCATCCCGGCATTCTTTCCGCAGGCTGAGATCATCACCCGGCGGATGGCTGCCGATATTCGGCTGCTGGATGTCTGCGCCGCCTGGTGCATGGAGTGGTTGAAACACGGGCGAGACTACCAGTGTTCAACGCAGGGCGTATCCAACACCTGTACCGTGACCTGACCGTCCGTGCGCTGGAGTGTGCCTTGCAGTTCAACAGATGGACCAAGACTTCGAATGTGAAATACACCGCAGCACTTGTTCGACAGGTCTGACACTGACATTGAAACCCCACGTTTCCGATTGTCCGCCCATGCTCACAACCGCAGTTCCACCGCACAATACGTTGCCGAACCGGGAAATATCCCGAGGAAAACCTTCCTTCCCGGTCAGTGCACCCGCACGCGGCTAAGACGGTACCAGCCATCCTCGGCCGCCCCCTCGATGGCGAACCTGATCCGTGGGTTACTGCCGGTCCGGTCGAGCATGGCAAGGCCGAGTTCATACTCGCCAGGAGTCAGGCTGTCCGGCACGGTCACGACCGTGCTGTAATTCACCTGCCCGGGCAGCCACTCCCGGATGTCGGCATCCGTATTCACCACCCAGGTCTCTTTGCTCACGGTGTTGCGGAACTGCACGGCCAGGGGGTGCGCGTAGTAAGAAGGAGCCACCCCGGCATTCTCCCAGTCCATTCTGAGCGGCAGTTGCCCGCCCACGGTCACGCGGGACGGATGGGCCAGGCTACGCAGCACGAAACGGTATCCCATTTTCTTACCCCATTCGAGGTAGGCTTGAATCCATTCATCGGGCAGTTCCTCGAATTTGGGACCGTAACACAGGTTCATCCAGGAAAGGTGCCAGGCCAGGGACTGCGCGATCGTGGTGTCGCGGGCCATCTCCCTGGTGAAGCGGCCGCCCATGCCGTCGAGGTACCAAGTGGTGCAGGTGTTGCAAGCCTCGAACGCCACCGGCGAGTGCTTCCAGGCCTCCAGGGCTTTCGGGGTTTTTGCCAGAAACTCGGGGTAGATAGTGGTCATGTGGCTCCAGTTGTCGCTCCACATACCCCAGTCGCCCAGGCAATCGGCGCGATACCCCGTCCCGCGCTCGATAGCGTAATCCATGTAATCGCCTATCAGCATCAAAAGCTTTGTTTTGGTGAAACTATCCAGGTAGAGCTTTATTATGTCATTTAATACCGGTTCCGAAGGCATTTGGAAGCCTTCCGGCGCTCCGGCTGTGTTCCATTCACCCCAGGAACCGACCGACCCAATGTCAACATAGTACAGGTTCGGGTCTCCATCGTAACGCTCCGCCAGCGCCTTGATCAACCGGCTGTGGTACTCAGTGAACAGAGGGTCCGAATAATCCGGCTGAAACCCTTTCGAATGGTCCTTTTCATCGTAATACCGGCCCTTGAGCCCCTTGTCTATCAGCCACTGCGGCACGTACACCGCGCCGTCCTGGCACATCACGCGCATGCAGAAAGTCTGGCCCTCTCTCTTCGCCTTGTCCATCAGTCCGTCAATCATCTCGAAATCGATCTTGTCCTCGGCCGGCTGGATCTGGCTCCAGTACCAGCGGTAATAGACATTGGCGCAGGGGGGATATTTGGAGTCGTAAGTCTTCAGCCAGGAGTAGAATGCACCTATGGAGCAGAAACCCATGCCTGGGTTCAGAAGGAACTCGTCGGTCCTGACCGGGTTCACCACGGCTTCGAGAGGAGTGAGACGTTCGCGGACAATGTTAATCAGCATCTCCTTGACATCGGCCATAGAATAAACGCCGTCCCAGTTGTAATCCGCCCTGGGGTCGGAGGGGTCGGCCCGGCCGAGCATCAGAAGGGCCAGCGCATCCATCATCGTCACCTCACCGTCCCCGTTCACATCCTCCTGATACATCACCCCGGTCGAACCCTGCGGCCCTGTTACCGCTCTCAGCGCGCCGACCATCAGGAGAAAGGCCGTAATCCCCAGAATAAGAAACACAGGCTTGTGTCTTAAAGGCTTTGTGCAAGTCATCCTTTGCCCTATCTCCCTGCAATCGGGTATGGCCTGGGATAAAGTCGCATAGTTTCAGGACCCGCCGGAGCTTGTCCTTCCATCTCACCGCCCGTATATCGGAAAACGGGCAACGTTCCCGGCAGGCGTTCCATAACTGATCAGCCTGCCCCCTTCATCCAGTCCGCAGTTCCGGACAGGATTCAGGGGGCAGGCCGTTTCAAGCCGCTGCGGAAAGGTCAGAACCCGAAGGACACGGAGAAAAAGTTATCCGCGGACAACCGTCCCTTGTTCTTCCAGGCATAGTTGAAACGCAGGATCATGTCGCCGATCGTGCGCTGCACGCCGCCTCCGATGCTGAACCCGCGCCAGGCCGGGTCATCCCCGAGGTACTCGTAACCCATCTGGTCCTTATCCTCGGTGTACTCGTCGGTCTGTATCTGCCAGCCCAGCCGCAGGGCCGCCGAAATGGCCGGATTGAAGTTATAGTTGATCTCGGTGCCGGTGGCGTAGGAGAGTGGAATGTAGCTGGGGCGCCAAAGCTCGGCGGAGGCCATCCAGTTCATCTTCTCACCGGTGTAAAGGTTGTAGGCCAGAGCGATCTTCATCGTCGTGGGCAGCCGGTAGGTGTGGGTGCGGAAGAAAACCTCCCGGTCCAGGCGGCGGCTTATCGCGTAAGGATCGTTGGGATAATCCTCATATCCGCCGGGCAGGTCCCCGGTTTCGAGGCTCTGGGGCCCGACGGTTTCCAGGAGCACCGGCCCGTTCATGGTCATGTTGGTGCCCAGGTTCTGGATCGCGAAAGCGAAACGGATTTCGCGCTCCATGAACTCGGTGTGGTAGATCGCACCGGCGTCGATGGCGAACGCGTTGGCGCCCAGGTTGCCCCATACGTCCTGATGCACGTACTTGGCGCTCAGGCCGCCGACAAAACGGTCCGAGAAATTGTAGGCCAGCGACCCGCCCATCTGGAAATCATAGGCGTTGAACGTGCTCCCGGTGCCGTCGGGGCTGGAGATAGTGGTGATCTCCATGTCCGGAATGTCCAGATACCCGAAGAACCCGCCCACCACCACCTTGCCGTCGGCAAACGGCATGGCCGCGGCGGCATAGCTGTAAGTCAGGTCCAGGGTGTAGTCGACCACGTTCAGCATCATTTCGCGGTTACGCAGGAACCCCAGACCGGCCGGGTTCCACCAGATCGAGCTGATATCGTCCGTGACCGCGGTGTAGGCGCTGCCGAGGGCGATGCCGCGCGCTCCCACCGGGATTGTCAGGAACTCGGCGGCGCGGACTCCGACAAACGAGGAGTTGTCCATCCGCCCCTGGTCGATATACTTATCCAGACCGGAGTAGTCCTGACGGCCCACGCCCTGCGCTTGCAGGCCGGCCGCCACCAGTGTCAGGACCGCACAGGCCGTGAACATGGCTCGTATGGCCGTTTTACTTATCATTATCATACCTCCGTATAGGCAGCGGGGAAAGATCCCGTTCAAGTTCAAGGTGTTGATCCCGTTAAAGGACGATGTAGAACTTGCCCGTGAATGTCTTGCCCCGTGAATCCGTCACGTGGAAGAAATAGAGGCCGCTGGCGACTGTCTGTCCGAAACGGTTCCTCAGATCCCACGCTTCGTTTCCGCTGTGATTGTCGTAGCCGGTCATGACCTTGGGTTCGTTCACGGTCAGATGGTCCCAATCGGTGTAGTTGCCCCAGCCGGAACGGTTCGCCCCAATGTGGTTGAGCACGTTGACCAGGTTGCCGCCCATCGAGAAGATACGTATTGTGCAGCGGTCCGGCAGGTTGACGAAATCGATGCGGCGTTGCGTGGCCGACAGATCGAGCAGCGAGCTGGCGATGTACGGGTTCGGCACCACCTTGATCTTGCTCAGGTCGGCGTCCTCCGGATTCAGCGTGCTCCGGTCGATCTTGATCTCCCACTTGTCTCCGACAGCGGGAAGTTCCGGGACCTGCGTGAACACCGTCTTGTCGCTGTTCCAGCTCCCGAAGACGTTGGTCGCGATCCAGACCGAACCGGGCTGCGGCATCGTGATTCCATCCACGCCGTCGCTCTTGGTGCCTTCACGGTCGAAACGCCACAGGATACCGTTCAGATACAACCCGAAATGCTCGGTGTTGTCAGCGGGCAGGGTCTCCGGCATCTTGACCGTACGCTCGCTGAACGGCAGCAGGGAGACGAAAGCCTCGTCGAAATACTTGCCGCGCCTGTTATTGGCGCCTATGTTCGAGCCGAAACCTTCCTTGGTTTGGAAACCCCAGCCGTCCTGGTCCGGGTAGTCCACATGTGGCACGACCCGGTTGCGTGTCAGGTCTTTGACCTCCAGGGTCAAGTTGCCGCCTCCAGCATCCTTCCAAGTCACCGAGAACCTGCCGTTCCGGGTCAGGGACACCATGCTCGGCGGCTGGTTGGGCCTGGAGGTGACCCCCGCGCAATCGGCGGTATTGGGGATTGTGATCTTGAACCGCGCGGTGTCCGCCCCTGCTTCCATGTAGGAGGTGGTCTTATTCGAAACCTGGGTGAACAGACTGGTGAAAGTCACATCTATGGCATAATTGAGACCGGCAGCGTCGACCGGGCCCTGGAAAGTGATAGTCTGATCGCTGGTCTTGCCGCCATAGAGATCATACTCCGGGGTCTCATAGCTGCCGTCCGCCAGAACCAGCCCCCTTATGCCGCCCGTGGTGTTCCGGCCCGAGCAGTTCCAATACTTGTCATAGCTGACGCACTTGATGTAGAGAGTTTTATCCTGTGTTATCCGCTCATTGTTCACCGGAATGAAACTCATCGCGGATATCGCGGGCGCCAGCAGCAACGGGTCTTCAACGATCCTGCCCGTTCCGTCGCCGGCCAGAGTGTAAATGAAAGCGTCCTGGCGCTCCAGACCATCCACTGGGATGTAGGTTACGCTGGCGATGCTGGCCGCCTTGAAATTGCTGGCATCGGAGCGCGGAATCACGTTGTACAGCCCCGGTACTCCGGTCCGGTTCCAGACCTTGCCCGAGGCCGCATCCGGCAGGCTGAACAGGGCGCCTGTGGCCGGGTCGAAATTCCTGTCGTAAGGCACCAGGGCGTACCAGACCTTCATCCCGTTCTTCATGCGGCCGTAAAGACGGTCGTCCGCAAGTTTGTCCACATAGAAAAACTTCAGGTTGTTGGACGACCTGTTGCAGTCCATCAGCAGTTCGCTGTGCGTGTCGTTAGGGCCGACATAGCTGCGGTACAGGCGGAAACCCTCGAAGTCGTATTCGACATAATGGTTGTCCGGGTCGAGGTTGTTCGCCTGCAGGAAAGCGTAGTACGGGTCCGGACTCTGGACGTCGATATCGCTCCAGGTGAGCGTGACCTGGCGGTCGCCTGGAATGATGGTCATCTCAGGCACCAGCGGAGCGGTCGGAAGGATGTAGCCGCCATCGTGCACCGACTGCGCCACCTCGGCGTAATGCTCCATGGGTTTGAAAGCTTCCTGGATATAACCTGAAACGACGTTGTCCACTGTCTTGGTCGGAAGCTGCAGCGGCAAAGTGGCCGGATAGCAGAACATGTAGGCGTAATCGAAGGAGAACGTGTCCCGCGCCGCGACGTCATGAAGCTCGGAATAGAAAGCCACGTCTCTCCAGTTACTGGCCCCCCAGAGCCACTTGGAATAATTCGCGTCCGATGGCTGCAGCACACCCGGAGTACCGGTCCCCTCCCGTCCGGTCCAGGGACTGACCGTGCCCAGGAAATACGGGGCGCACTCGTCCACCAAACCCCTTCCCATCCGGTATTTCTTGCCTTCCGGAGAGACCGCGCTGTAATACATGTCGGGTCCGGCTTTGAACCCGAAATCGGAGCCGGAATGGATCAGGTTGGTCATCCGGGCGGATTCGCCGTTGTACATGGGCGGTTTCAGCATCTTGCCGCCCACCAGGAACGGATACTGGGGGGTGTAGGTGCTGAGAGTGGGCTTTTCGGAGTAAGTCATCCAGATCTCTTTCTCCGGATGATAACCCCAGGCGATATCACCATCACCGCCGAAATTCATCTGGCGGCTTTCCCAGACCATCACGCCTTTCCAGGTCCAGCCGTCCTGGTTGTTCATGATTCTCGGATCCGGGTTCGACGCTTTAATCCCTCTGTTACTGTGGTATTTGGCGTACATTGAAGAATTGCCGACCAGGTAATGCAGGAAAACGATGTTATTCCCCTCGGCGAAGTCCAGGAAATAAGCGCTGATCCCGATATAACTGCAGGTGGAAATGTTGTTCAGCCAAGTCAGCAGCGCATCGCCTGTGTGCACGAACATGGTCTCGGCGCCGTGGACTATCGGGGCTCCGCTGGAGGAAAATCCCTCGCGCGCCTCGATCGGCCAGTCCAGCAGGTTGTCCGCGTCCTTGGTGCTCCAGACCTGCCTGTACTTCGTCATCGTCGGGCCTTCCAGATTGTCGTCTCCGGCCGCGAACGTCTCGGCGAGGAACTGCTCACACTCGAGCAGAGGGGAGCACCAGCCGCTGACATCGTTGCGTCCGTCCTGTTGCAGGCAGGTGTCTTCCGCAAGACCGTCGCCGTTGAAATCGCGGGTGGTGCAGATGACGAAATTCCAGTTGTCGTTGCCCATGTAGTTGCCGGAACCGCGCGGGAACTGGACGCTGGTGCTGTGAAACGCACCGCCCCAACCGCTCGATTGTATCTGAAATCCGACATTGTTCCCGGTGGAGAACCGGCTCGACAGCATCTCAGCCTGGGACGGTGAAACCGTCAGGCCGAGAATCGCCGCGAGTGTAACCAGAATAATGCCATTTCGCATCATAGTAATCTCCACTTTATCTCACTGACAATTAAGCCGAGCGAAACCTTTCCGCCGTCTCAAGGTCCGGCTCAGAAAGAGAAATCGATTCCCATGCGGATCTGACGCGCCGTGCCCCAGATGCGCTTATCCATTGTGTTCTGGAGCATGCTTTCGGCATAGGCGCCCAACACCGCTTCGGACCGGCTCAGGATCCCGTCGCCGTTGAAATCGCTGTTGAACAGAACGTGCCTGGAATCGCTGGGGGTCAGATCATCCCAGACCAGGTCAAGTCCGGCGTTCTGGGTCTTCACAGCCTGCTCGTAGCCGCCATAGGTGGGGTACTGCGCGTTGTTCCGGCGGTTCAGGAGGTTGAAGACCTCTCCGAAGACCGACACCTGGCGCGTGCGGCCCAGCCTGAAAGCCTTGGACAGACGGATATCCATGTTCGTGTACCAGCGGCCGCGGAAGAAATTGTAACCGTCCCACATGCTCGTCAGGGCCGCATCCTCCCGCTTCGTATAGCCGGAGCCGTTGCCGCGCTTCAGGAGCGGCTCGCCGCTCTGGAACGTGAAGAGAGCGTAGCCACGGACGTTGGCCAGTATCTTGTTGTAGACAGTCCCGGCCTTGAAATCCTGTGGGACAAGGTAGTTGAACTGGGCCGTGAACTTGTGCGTGCGGTCACCGTCGATGGGACGCAGCTCGTCCGGGGGAGTGAAAATCTCGTTCGTGGAGGCGTCTATCGAGGGGCTGCTGTTGTAGGCGCTTCCGGTGGTGCGGCTGAACTGCAAGGTGTACATCAGGTTATAGGAGTAGTTTTTGGAGAAGCGTTTGGCCAGCTTGAAATCCACGCCCTTGATGTTGCCGTTGTCGCGGTTGGTGTAGCCCTCGATCCAATCGCGGCTGCGCAGCTCCTCGTGCCAGGCGTAGTAGTCACGGAAGAAGGTCTTCTGGGCCACGTTCCCGTCTACATCACGGTAGAAAGCCACGATATCAAGCATCAGGTCGTTGTTCACCAGGTAGCTCAGGCCGCTCTCGAAAGCGTCCGTGCGGCTGTATTCCAGTCCGCCCGGATTGGCCCGGTCGAACATCAGAGCCAGGGTGGGGAGCTGTGAGAACACGCCGTAGCTGAAACGAAGCTGCGATTTGTCGGTCACCGGGAACCCGACGTCGAAGCGGGGCGACCATTCGTGGAATGCATGCGGACTGAACCTGTCACCGTACTGGTTCGAAGCGGTCAACCCCCAGTTCGCGTTATGCTGGAAACCGTCATAGCGCAGGCCGTAGTTGAACACGAAATCGCCCAGGTCGGTCCGGTTCTGCACGTAAGCCGCATAGATAGGCGGTTTGTAGTGGAACTCGTTGCGCGGGTCGCGCAGAGGGCTCGAGTAAATGATGCTGTACTGGTCGTTGTTGATACCGGTGTACTGGTAACCGATCTTCGCGCGGTTGGTGCGGTTCATCTGGAAATCCAGGTCCACCTTGTAGTTATCCTGCTGCTCCTTCAGATAACGGTACGAAAGGTAGTACACGGACATGGTTTCCATGGCGAAGGCGGTTTCATAGTACTGCCCCTGCAGCCAGGCCTCGTTGCCGTTGGGCAGGTACGCCAGCTTCTTTTCCGGCAGCAGCGGGTTTTCCTTGTTCGGATAGGTCTCGACCTCGAACTGGATGTCGTGCGGGGACCAGCTCAGGAAAGTGTCCCGCTCGTAGTTGGTCCTCAGGCTCGAGGAGTTGATTTCCTGGGTGTTCAACCGCATGTAGCGGAACTGCAGGTTGGCGCTGCGCGAGGCATTCTGCCAGAAGAACCAATCTGCCCCCAGGAGCGTCGTATTCGTCCGGCTGCGGCGTCCGAAAGACTGCGGGACGACGAACCGGTCAAAGCCTTTCGCCCAGTACGGACTGTTTTCCCAGGACGCCGATATGTAGCGGTTGTAGAAATCGGTGGTCCGGTCGATCACCCCGCTCTGGAAATAGTTGCCCTCACCCGACCAGCCCCAGGGGTAGGACATCTGGTTGCGAGTCCAGTTGTTCGAAACCAGCAGTTTGAGGTTCCTGACGGGTGAATAGGTGATCTTGCCCGAACTCAGCGTGCGGTCGCCCCAGTTGCCGGGCAGGCGGACCGGGTTGCCGGGCGAGAACAGCGAGGCCTGCACTCCGGTTTTGGAGGCGTAGAAAGCGTGGCCGGTCTTGAACATGTCGAGGTTGTACGGCGGGGTGGCGAGCTTGCTCAGGTATGAATCGTTGCGGATAGACTCGTTCATGCGGTCGACGAAATCCTGGTTCACGCCGCGGAAGCCCTCGTCCGCATGGGTCGGGGTGCGGTCGGCCTGGCCCTGGATTTCGCCGGAACCCTGGAAATACATGTTCGGGACCAGTGGCACCGGGCCGCCGATACTGGCCTGGACCTGGTTGTAGCCCCAGTCCGAGGTGCGCGGCTGCTGCTCGTCAGTCGTGAAACGGATGCTACCGCGATAGTCCGGGCCGCCTTCTTTGGTCACGATGTTGATTATGCCGGACTGGACATTGCCGTACTCGGCCTGGAACCCGCCGGTGATGATATCCACCTGCTCCACCGCGTCAACCGAAAATTCCTGCGGCGTGGCGTCCTCGCTGGTGGAGCCGATCTCCTGCTCGAAAACCCAGCTCGCGCCGTTGGCAAATGGATTCGCGGTGTAGTTGCGGACCATGATCCCATCCACAACCATGCCTTCCTCGCCCAGACGGCCGCCGCGGATACGCAGACCGCGCCCCGCCGCGTCACGCCCGCCGATCTGCACTCCGGCCTGCAGGACCATCATGTCCTCAAGCCTCGTGGCCGGGGTCTCGGCTATGTCAGTGGCGGTCAGGCGCTGCTTGGTGACCGTGTTGTCGCGGGGCACCAGGATTTCGGATTCACCCTCGATCGTGATCCCCTGCATCTCGACTACAGTGGAACTCAGGTTCGCATTCACCGTGGCGGTCTGGCCGGCCAGCAGCAACTGGTCCTTGATGGTCAGCTTCTGATAACCGGTATAGGTGAAGGTGATGGCCTGGCGTCCGGGCGGGACGCTGAGAATGAAATAGTAACCGTCGGTATTGGTGACATTGCCCAGCCGGGTGCCCTCGACAGACACCTGCGCACCCTGGATGGGGTTGCCAGTATCCTTGTCACGGACAACCCCCTCGATCTTCACCGTGCTCAACTGAGCCATCAGGCTTGAGCACGTACACAGCAAGGCTGCGATTGCGCATAGGAAATTCAGCTTCATTGGTTTCAACATAGATCGCCCTCCAAATAAGAATCCTCCTTCGCGTTGACCTTCCGGCAAAGGAGTTCCCCGATGGTGCACACGAAATGGCTCGATCTAAGGCACACAGATTCACCACTCTGGGCTTATAGGCAACTCCTTTCTCCGTTTGGTCAGCCGGCTGCCAGGGTCTCCCGGCCCGGGCAGCCTCTCCCGCTATCGCCAACGGATCGGTCCCGGTGGCTTTTTATCTGTTTCAATCCCGCCATCCGGAGAACTCGTCCCCGGAGAAAAGAGGCAGGACGCTCACTCGCAGGGAACGTTTTTACGCTTTTTCGTTTTATGGCAAATTTCAGCAGTCAACCTTATAAGCCTATTGAAATCAACGGGTTTATAGATATAGGCATAAGCGCCTCTCTGCATCGAGGCCTTTTCGTTCTCCAGGCTCAGGTCCCCGGTGACCACAATCACCGGAATGCTTGCATCGTGAGTCTTTATCGCTTTGATCACATCCAGCGCGGTCATTTCCTGCATGTGGAAATCCGTGATGACCAGACTGGCCTCGATTCGACCGACAGTTTCCAGCGCCTGCCGCGGATTCTGGAAAATGAGCGACTGATAGCCAAGCAGACCGAGCGTATCCGCCACTATCCTCATGAATTCGAGATCATCGTCTATCAGGACGATTGTCTTCGTGAAAGGCGTTCCCCAACGAGCCATTTTCTGTGTACCCGTCGGCTAAGGGCAATCAGAAATCCGATATTTCTTTTTATCCAGGGGACATGTCGGGATACATTCGGCAGGGGCAATACAAGAAGAATACCAGCGGAGGATGTTGGATTAATCCACTGGTATAATTGAGACTTGACGAAAAGGGAGCACGACGGGACAGTGGCTAACAATTAGCCGCGAGACATAATTTAGCCGGCTATTATTTAGCCCATTGTGGCGGTGTTGAAGCCTTTCCCGCAGTCAGGCTTTTTCTTCGACCGCATACCGGGAAAGCCTTTTCAACTTGTTCCTCAGGGAATATCTGGTTATTCCGAGATAGGACGCGACTCTGGTTTTGTTACCATTGAACAAGGCCAGGATCTTTTTCAGGGCCTGGGCCTCGATTTCGTCCAGGCTGAGACCCTCTTTCCGCAAGTGGATGGAAAAGGTATCGACAGCCTCATGACCGACCGGAGTCCCGGGCTGCCTTTGACTGCCGCCAATCCTGAAAGAGAAATGCTCCTGCCGCAGTTCGGTTGCATCGTTCAGGAGGACCGCCATGTCGATAATGTTCTGGAGTTCACGCACATTGCCGGGCCAGAGGTAATTCTCCAGGACCCTCTCGGCACCCGGGTCGATCGACCTGAAACGGCGTCCCCGCCTCCCGGCATATCTCGAAAGAAACATCCGGGCCAGAGGCAGGATTTCCTCTTTTCTCTCCCGCAGCGGCGGGATGAAAATCCGGCACATGTTCAGACGGTAGAACAGGTCTTCCCGGAAGCGGCCTTTCTTCACCAGTTTATCGAGGTCATGATTCGTGGCGCAGATGACCTGGGCTTCCAGGTTGATCTTGCGCAGCCCGCCCACCCGGAAAAAATTCCTTTCCTGCAGCACGCGCAGCAGCTTGGGCTGCATCTCCCTGGGCATATCTCCGATTTCATCCAGGAAAACAGTCCCGTCCTGGGCCAGTTCGAACTTTCCGATCTGTCCGGTTTTCTTGGCGCCGGTGAAAGCCCCCCCGTCATAACCGAAAAGCTCGCTTTCAAAGAGGCTCGGCGAAATGGCCGGGCAATTGATCGCCACGAAGGGACAGGAGCGGCCTTTATCCCCGTAGTGAATCATGCGGGCCACTATTTCTTTTCCCGTACCGGTCTCGCCCTCGATCAGGACCGGTATCATCTTGTCCTTGCTCATTTTCCTGGCCAAAGTCATCACCTCTTCCATGGCCTTGGAAAAAATCCCGATCTCGCCGATGCCATCAATGTCGGCGCAGGTGTGACGGAGCTGCTCGAGCTTGGACTCCGTCTCCCGTGTCGCCTCTTTCACCTTTTCCTTGAAATGCTTTGTAAGCTCGTAGTTCTCCCTGATCAGCGCCTGATGTTCCACCACCCGGTCTACCACGGCGTTCAGCTCCTCGAGCTGGATCGGTTTGTTCAGGTAGTCGTAGGCCCCAGCCCGCAGGGCAGCTATGGCCGTGGTCATGTCTCCGTGGGCGGTTATCAGGATTATATCCGTCCCCTGGCCCTGAGGCATTTCCTTTATTCTGGTCAGTAGCTCTATGCCGTCCATCCCCGGCATGCGGATATCGGTCAGCACCAGAGGGAAATGTTCCCGGCTGAACATCTCGAGAGCCTGTTCCGCTGAATCGCACTGGACCACCCGGTGTCCCAGTTGATTCTCGAGATGGTCCGCCAGCACATCGCGACCCAGAGGCTCATCATCGACAAAAAGGATATTCATGAACGCTCCGTGGAATTATGACCGTTGAAAAGAGGGATTTCCACCACGAAAGAGGCCCCTCCCTCCTCCATGTTGCCGGCTTTCACCCTTCCTCCGAAACCTTCGCAGAACCGTTTAACAATCGCCAGGCCCAGCCCCATCCCCTGCTCGTCTTTTCTTGTCGTGTAGAAAGGATCGAATAACTTGCTGCCCGCACCCTCGAGAATACCCGGCCCGTTATCCCGCACTTCCATTCGGGCGAAATTGCCGTTGGAAGAGAGAACAATCGTTATTCTTTTATCCTTTTTCCCCAGCGTATCCAAGGCGTGCATCGCGTTGACCACCAGGTTGAGGACTATCTGCTCCAGGTTTATCTTGTTACCCCTGAGCTTCAGCGGGCTGTCGTCCCCCACCACATCGAGCCGGATCATGTGAGTCGCCAACTGCGTGCCGATCAGCGAAACGGCTTCGCGCACCGCCTCCTGAAGGCTGAACTGTTCCTCTTTCGTCTTGTCCGGAGAGATCCAGTACGAGCGCATCTGCTTGATGATTTCGGTAATTCTGTTCACGCTGTCCGAGATGGATTGCAGCCACATCCGGTACTTCTGGGGGATCAGCCCCTGGTTCCGCTTGTTCCAGAACAGCAGGCTGTCCGCGACCACCTTGATATCGTTCAGGGGTTGGTTGATCTCATGGGTGATCCCGGCCGAAATCACACCTATCGAGGCCATCCGGGAGGCTCTTTCCGCCACCTGCAAAGCCTCCTTCTGTTGCCGTTCCGCCTCCAGGCGGGCCTGGAACTGGGCATATCTGCCCCAGGTATTGGCAATGATATCGGCGATGGTTTTGAAAATATCGTTTCCAGAAAGCTCTAAAGGGGGTGATTCTTTCTGGCAGAAGCAGATGAATCCCATAAGCCTGTCCATCGTGCCCACGGGAAGGATCAGCAAACGGCCGATATTGCCCCGTTGCAAAGCATGCCTCAGGTTCACGTTCAAATCAGAGAAGTCCGATATGAGTATCTCTCCCTCCTCAGCCAGTCTTTTACCGAAAGAGACAAGTTCCCTGCGGCTCAGGGCAAAAGAGCTTGTTTCTCCGGGATGCAAAGGCTCTCTGAACCACTGCCCGATTACCGAGGCTTTTGCCGGTTCCGGCTCCAGCCTGTACAGCACCACCCCGCCGATATTCAATTCCTCCCCTACCGTTTCCATCAAGTCATCGAGGATTCCGAAAAAGTCGTCCGTGGAATTGAGGCGGGAGGAGACCCTGGCCAGCAGTTTTTCATATTGCAGCGCGTTGAGCAGTTTCTCCTGTTCCGTGGTTAACTGCACGTTGGCCTGGTGCAGTTCGTCGGTCCGCTCGAGGACCAGTCTTTCCAGAGTAAAATGGCGGTGAATGGCGTAACCGAGGAGAACGATAATCATAATGCTCCCCACTGTGGCCAGAAGCACGAACCCGGATTCCCGGTACCAGGGCGGGAGCACTTTGAAATGGAACTGCGCCGGGTAAAGGTCGCAGTTGTAATTGACATCCATGGACCGGACCTCGAAAGTGTGAGGCCCGGAGGATAAGTTGCTCAACCAGGCGATAGTACTGGTCCTGAACGAGGACCATTCCTGGTCATCCAACCGAAAGGAATAGAACAGCCTTTCCGGCCGGGTGAAATTCCATTTGTCCACCGCTGAAAAAACCAGCCTTGTTTCCCCGGATGGAGATATTTCCTCCAGGTTATCCCGCTTGCTGATCAAAGTCCTGGGCGGATCCGAATCCGCTTCGGGATGGAAGCAGCAAACGCCTTTGGTAGTGCCGGCCCAGACCGTACCACGGCTGTCCTCGAAGACGAAGTTCGCTGCCGTGTTGGGCAGACCGTCCTCCGAGGTGTAAGTGACCCATGTTCCCTTGAAATACCTGTGGATGCCAGTTGTCGAGGCTACCCATCTGCTGCCGTAGCTGCGGCCGTGGATCGAATAAACGTTGTCCAGGCCCCAATTCCGGACCAGGGACCATTTACTGCCATCGAATTCGAAAATTTCATTTCGTCCGCCAGCCCAGATTTTACCGTCCTCGAATTCATGTAAACAAAAAACGCCTCCCCCCGTATAGCCCCGCTCGGGTCCAACCTTCTCGAGCCTGCCATTCCGGAAAATTTCCAGTCCGTGCTCCGATACGGATGATCCACTCCAGATAGCGCCGTTCGAGGCCTCAAGGAAGCATATTATCTCGTAGGGTTCTTTAAGGTTGATGATCGGTTTGTATGCCTCACCGTCGAAAACCTCAAGCCTTTGAATCGGGGAATCGGTTTCACAGACAGTTGAAAGCCAGGCTTTTTGATTCAGGCCCGGAAAAATCATGTCAGGAATTCTTTCCCCGCCTTTAACCGGAGGTTTCGGATCATGATATGGAAGCCTGCTCAAACCGGAGGGAGAGATCAGGAAACACCCTCGTCTTCCCGGGAAAAATGCGGCCACCCTGTTCTCGGGAAGAGAGAACAGGGTTACCGTCATACGGTCGATGCTCGTGATTTCACTGGGCAAATCGAACTTCCGCCATTGTCGGCCATCATACACCAACACGTTCCTGTCCGCAGCCAGATAGATATTACCAGAGGAATCCTCGTAGATAGCGTGGCATCTTGTCAGCTCCTCATCCAGCCCGGGCGGCATCTGCCAGAGCGGCGGCGTGTATCTTGCCAGGCCGCGGCTGGTAGCCAGCCAGAACACTCCGTTTTCATCCAGAGCGACTTCTTTGCTTATGTTACCGGATAATACTCCAGCCGCCTCTTTCGATTCGCCTTTCCCCGCTGAAATCCTGTAAAGATCGCCATTGTCATTGATTATCCAGTAACTGTCCTTAATCCCTGGCCAGCCGATGTCTATGGAACCGGAATACCCGGTTTTTCTTATCCATCGCTTGTTTTCGAAAACCAGTAAATCCTTTTTGTTTTTTTGGATATTGTCGGCGACAATATACAGTTCCCCCTTGCAGCCCTCGACCGGAGACCGGAACGAAGCGTATTCAGCCCAGGGGGTGTGGAATTCCTGCCAAGCCTGGTCCGGGGAAGCGGAGTGCGGGTCGTACAGGCCTATCCCCCGGTTGCCGGTAATCCAAAAACGGCCTTCCCGGGATCCGGTCAGGTCCAGAAAAGGACCAATCCCGGTCTGGTCGGATTGAAACAGTTCCATACATCGCTGCTCAGCGGCGTCAAATAGAACCAGACCCTTCCCCGTCAGATAAAAAAGCCGGTCTTTGTCCCCCGGTAGAAATGGAACGTCTTTCGGAAAAATATGATATATTTCCGGGTACTTATTCTCGACTCGTCCGGGTTCGGCAATGAAAGACACCCATCCGCTTCCCATAAATAGCTTTATTTCTCCCGGACTGTAAGACCACAGTTGTCCCTGACTGTTTTCCTTTATTGTCGAGAACTGACCGGGAGAGGGGAAAGGGAAAACGAGTTTCCCGGTCTCGTCCGGCCAACCGTCCATCCAGCTCGCGGTTCTTGTCGAACCGTGTGTAATCCAGATTCTCTCTCCGGGTCCGATTGTCACATGAGAGATATAAGATTCCTCGGCACCCTGCGGCGCCTGGAAGAAACGCCAATCCGCCGGATCGCCGCAGAGCGGGCGGCCCGAAGGCAAGAACAGGACAAACAGAAGAAGAGTGACAACCCGCCGAAAAGCGGGTATGACAAGCACCTGGAGGCAGCGCAAAAAAGTTCTCTCGAGTTCAGGATGAAATATCACGGAAGGCACCGCAACATCTTCTCAGTGTATGTCGTCAGAACAATCTGGACAGATGACGTTCAAAGGTAAGAGACACCTTTCGTTAAAAGCAACTGATTTTTCTGCTCTCCTTTCCCGAGGTTGCCAGCCTTCCTCACCTCCAGAGTTTTCCGCTCGATCGTGACCCGCGAGGTGCTCGCCTTAATTTACGGATAAGTCTCTCTTTCCGGGCGCATCAATTCGTATTGACTATTTTAAATGACTATTTTAAATTTGTATTTAACAAATGAAAACCGCCCCCCAATTTAAGCAGGAGAGAAACATGGAACGCGCAAAAAAAGGCCCCAATAAAACTCGCGAGGAACTGCTCGCCGTCGCCAGTGAGGTGTTTGCGGCCAAGGGGTACCGGGATGCCACGATTGCAGAAATCTGCCGGCGCGCGGGAGCGAATGTCGCGGCGGTGAATTACCATTTCGGTAACAAGGAAAACCTGTATGTCGAAACCTGGCGGCACAGCTTCCAAGAATCCATCACGCGCTATCCGCCCGATGGTGGGGTGAGTGCCGCTGCCCCGCCCGAGGAGCAGTTCAGGGGTGTGGTTACCTCCCTGCTGGCCCGTATCGCCGACCGGAGAAACATGGAATTTCTGATCGTGCAGAAAGAGCTGGCCAACCCCACCGGACTGCTGGTCGAGGTGATGCGAAAAGCGCTCGAGCCGCTGCGGCAGAATCTAATTGTCCTGATCCGTGAGCTGTGCGGCCCGCAGGTCTCCGACATGCAATTGCAGTTCTGCGCCGCCAGCGTGATCAGCCAGTGTATAGGTCCGATCGCCCGGCTTAACCGTCCGGCCGGACATGAAAACAAGGATATCGCCTTGCGCATAGAGAATATAGAAGCCTATGCCAGGCACGTGATCGCGTTCTCTCTGGCTGGAATGCATGCGGTCCGGGCTGAAACCGAATCGAACCGGGTGGTGTCATAGAGCAGAAGGAAGGGAGGTAAACATGAACACAGGGATGGGAATATGACAGACACATGCAAAGAAATTTTTCTCAGGCCGGGATCCACACTGACCGTCTTGCTGGCTGCCGTTCTGCTGACCGGTTGCGCCGCCGTGGGGCCCAAATATGTCCGCCCCGCCGACACGGTTGCCGCGCAGTGGCACAGCCGTCCGGACAGCAACCTGGCTTTCGGAGAAACCGACCCGCAGTCCCTGGCCGAGTGGTGGACCACCCTGGGTGACCGGGAGCTTAGCGGCCTGGTCGAGCGCGCGGTCAAGGGCAACCGCGACCTGCGGCAGGCCGAGGCCCGTGTGCGGGAGGCCCGCGCCCGCCGTGGCGTGTCCCAGGCCAGCCTGCTTCCCACGCTGGATGCCAGTGGTTCGGCCTCGCGTAGCCAGAGCAGCAATAAGACCGGCGGCGGGGCCACGCGCAACATGTTCCAGGCCGGTTTCGACGCGGGCTGGGAACTGGACCTTTTCGGCGGGACACGACGCTCGCTCGAGGCCTCTACGGCCGACCTCCAGGCCAGCCAGGAGGACCTTCACGATGTCCTGGTCTCCCTCGCCGCCGAGGTGGCGCTCAATTACACCGAGCTGCGCACTTATCAGACCCGCCTGAACGTGGCCGAGCAGAACCTGGCCGCGCAGAGCGAAACTTACCAGCTCGCCCGGTGGCGCGCCCAGGCCGGCTTGAGCGATGAGCTGGCCGTGGAGCAGGCCCGCTACAACCTGGAGAGCACCCGCTCGCAGATACCCACGCTGCAGACCGGCCTGGAGGGGGCGCTGAACCGCCTGTCGGTCCTTCTGGGCGAGCAGCCCGGCGCCCTGCACGCGGAGCTTGAGCAGCGCGGGACTATCCCTGTCACACCGCTCAGCGTGGCGGTCGGGATACCGGCCGACATGCTGCGCCGCCGTCCGGACATCCGCCGCGCCGAACGTCAGCTCGCCGCCCAGACCGCACGGGTGGGCGTGGCCAAGGCGGACCTCTACCCCAAGCTCTCCCTGAGCGGCTCCATCGGGCTGGAGGCCCTCACCCTGGACAACCTTTTCACCTCCGGCAGCCGGGCCACGAGCGGCAGTTCCCTGATAAGCTGGCCCATATTCCGCGGCGGCTCGATCCGTAAGAACATCCAGGTGCAGTCGGCGATCCAGGAACAGTACCTGGCCGCCTACGAATCCTCGGTGCTGGGTGCGGTGGAGGAGGTGGAAAACGCCCTGACTGCATACGCCAAGGAGCAGAATCGCCGTCAGTCGTTGAGCGACGCGGCAGCGGCGGCAGGCAAGGCCGCCGACCTGGCCCGTCAGGAATACGAGGCCGGACTGACCGATTTCAGCAGCATCCTGGAGGCCCAGCGCTCGCTCCTGTCGTTCCAGGACCAGCTGGCGCAGAGCGACGGTGCGGTGACCTCGGACCTGATCAGCCTGTACAAGGCCCTGGGCGGCGGCTGGACTTCCCTGCCCCCCGAGACAAGTGGACTCTCTAACACGGAAAAGAACTGATGAGTACGAAGATCAATCCCGATTCCGAGATATCCAGGCTCCTGGAACTCGATCAGCCCGCGGGGCGCAGGAAAGGTTCGCGCAAGTGGCAGGTGGTGGGACTGGTGGCGGTGGTGCTGGCCGTGATCCTGGTCTGGAAAATGATGGGCCACGCCGAGCAGGTCCAGTACAAGACACAGGAGGCCTCCCGCGGCGACCTGACAGTGATTGTCACCGCTACCGGCACGCTGCAGCCGACCAATGAGGTCGAGGTGGGCAGCGAGCTGTCGGGCATAGTCAAGAGTGTCGAGGTGGATTTCAACGACAAGGTCACGGTGGGCCAACCCCTGGCGCACCTGGACACCACCAAGATTTCGGCCCAGGTGATGCAGTCGAGGGCCGCGCTCGAGTCGGCCAGGGCCAAGGTGCTGGAGGCCAAGGCCACGCTCATGCAGACACAGGCCAAGCTCGACCAGATGAAGAAAGTCCGGGAGCTGAGCGACAACAAGGTGCCCTCGCAGACCGAGTATGATGCTGCCGAGGCGGACTACGAGCGGGCCAAGGCCGACCTGGCCAGTGCCAACGCGGCCGTGTTCCAGTCCCAGGCCACGCTAAGCGCCAACCTGACCGACCTGTCCAAGACCATAATCCGCTCGCCGGTCAACGGCGTGGTGCTCAGCCGTAACGTGGAGCCGGGCCAGACCGTGGCCGCCTCGTTCCAGGTGGCCGTGCTGTTCACCCTGGCCGAGGACCTGACTCAGATGGAGCTGCACGTGGACGTGGACGAGGCCGATATCGGCAAAGTGCACGAGGGCCAGGAGGCCGAGTTCAACGTGGCCGCCTACCCCAACCGGAATTTCAAGGCGGTGATTACCGAGGCGCATTTCGGCTCCTCCACCACCTCCGGTGTGGTGACCTACGAGACCGTGCTGAAAGTCGACAACTCCGACCTGGCCCTGCGGCCCGGAATGACCGCCACCGCCGACATCACTGTGCAGAAAGTGGAGAACGCGCTGCTGGTGCCGAGCGCCGCGCTGCGTTTCTCTCCGCCGGTCCAGGCGGTCAAGAAGAAACGCTCCGGCAGCCTGGTCAGTTCGATTCTGCCGCACCCGCCCATGTCGCAGTCCGGCAACCATGCCAATGGCGACAGCAAGCAGCAGCATGTCTGGGTGCTGAATAACGGCAAGCTCACCGCGGTGCCGGTCACTGTCGGCTCGACAGACGGGAGCCGGACCGAAATAGTCAGCGGCGAGATCGAGCCCGGCGCGGCGGTCGTGACCGATATTATCAGCCAGGAGAAATGAACATGCCGGCCGCAGAACACACATCAGACAATCAGCCCCTGATCGAGCTTCAGGGCGTGACCAAGGTCTACGGCACAGGGCAGGCCGAGATGGCGGCCCTGCGCGGAATAGACCTGCGGATAGAGACAGGCGAGTTTGTAGCCGTGATGGGACCCAGCGGCTCGGGCAAGTCCACCTGCATGAACATCCTGGGCTGCCTGGACACGCCCACCGCTGGGACATACCGTTTCAAGGGCGTCCCGGTGGAAAGACTGTCGCGCACCCAGCGCACGCGGCTGCGCCGTTTCTACCTGGGCTTTGTCTTCCAGGGTTTCAACCTGCTGAGCCGCACCTCGGCCCTGGAGAACGTGGAGCTGCCGCTGCTTTACCGCGGCCTGCCCGCGGCCGAACGGCGCAAGCAGGCCCTTCAGGCCCTGGATGTGGTGGGCCTCAGGGAATGGATGACCCACACCCCGTCCGAGCTGTCGGGGGGCCAGCAGCAGCGGGTGGCAGTGGCCCGCGCCATCGTGACCAACCCCGCGGTGCTGTTCGCGGATGAGCCCACCGGCAATCTGGATACGGCCAGGGCCAGGGAGATAATGGACCTGCTCACCGGCCTCAACCGTGACCGTGGGATCACGGTGGTCATGGTCACCCACGAGCCTGACATGGCGTCCTACGCCAAGCGCGTAGTCCACTTTCTGGACGGCCTGGTCGAGTCGGACAACGGCAACGGGAGGGCGGCATAATGTTCTGGAACGCTATTCTGCTCGCCCTGCGCGAAATACGGCGCAACGTGATGCGTTCGGTCCTGACTATCCTGGGTATAGTTATCGGCGTGGCGGCGGTGATCACCATGGTGACTATCGGCGAGGGGGCCACGGCCCAGGTGCGGCAGCAGATTTCGAGCCTGGGCAGCAACCTGTTGATGGTCAGCCCGGGCAAGAGGCTCGGTCCAGGCCAGTCCTCCGAAACAGTGCCGTTCAAGGTGGCCGATGGCCAGGCAATCCTGACCGGGGTCAGCTCAATTGCGGCCGTGGCGCCCATCTCGTCCCGCAGCCTGCAGGTGGTCTACGGCAACGAGAACTGGTCCACCACCGTGACCGGAACCGAAAACCAGTACCTGAAAACCTCTAACCGGAGCATGCAGAGCGGCCGTCAGTTCTCGGACAGCGAGATGCGCGCCGGGGCGGCGGTCTGCATCATCGGCTCAACCATCGTCAAGCAGTTGTTCGGCTCCCAGGACCCGATTGGCGAGAACCTCCGGCTGGAAAAGCTGACCTGCACAGTGGTCGGCGTCCTGGCCACCAAGGGCCAGAATACGATGGGCATGGACCAGGATGATATCGTGATCATCCCGTTGCGCACGTTCCAGCGGCGCATCTCAGGCAACCAGAACGTCTCCCTGTTCCAGGTCTCGGTGCAGGATGGCGCCTCGACCGAAAAGGCCCTGCAGGACATCCGGGCCCTGATCCGGGAGCGCCGTCACCTGGCGGCCAGCGAGGATGACAATTTCAGCGTTATGGACACCAAGGAGATCGCCAACATGCTCGCCGGCACCACTCAGATACTCACCGCCCTGCTGAGCGCGGTGGCGGCGGTAAGCCTGCTGGTCGGCGGCATCGGGATCATGAACATCATGCTGGTCTCGGTGACCGAGCGCACCCGTGAGATCGGTATCCGTCTGGCGATCGGCGCCCTGGAGCACGAGGTGCTGGTGCAGTTCCTGGTGGAGTCGGCCGTGCTGTCCTCGTTCGGCGGCATAGTTGGCATTGTACTGGCCCTGAGCGCCTCGCTCTGGCTGTCGTTCATCCTTAACGTGCCGTTCATCGTCAACGTGGGTATAGTCCTGATCGCATTCCTGTTTTCCACCGCGGTGGGCGTGGGGTTCGGCTATTTCCCGGCGGTCAAGGCCGCGCGGCTCGACCCGATCGAGGCCCTGCGCTACGAGTGATTGCAGAAACGCATGGATAAAGCAAAAGGCCCCGCAGACAGCTCTGCCGGGCCACACAAGACAGGGGCGGTCGACAGACCCGCCCCTGTTCTTTTTGCACGGATTCGGATACGAAGGCGACTGAGTTCAGCCTGCTCCGACTCTACATTTCGGGCACCGGCAATTTGCTGCCCACGGCAAAGCTGCGGATGTAGTCCGCCAGGCCGCGGTTCCACTTTTCGAGCCCGATGTTGTCGAGCGGTTCGAGCAGGTAATCCAGGCCCGGCCTGCGGTCGGCGTGGTGGTCCTTGAGATCGTCAAGCTCGTGGAAAAACACCCGGCCATCCACAGTCCGGTTCTTCGGGAATCGGCTTTTCTCCCAGGTCTGCCGGAACCCGTCCCACATCGCCTGGCGCTCACGAAGGTTATCGGCCACCAGGGTGTGCGCCTGGGTCAGCAGGGCCAGAACCCGGGCCTCCTCCTGACGGTCCATGGGGCCCGTGGCCTCCAGGAATAAAGCCTCCACTTTCTTCAGGGTCTGGATCGTGTTGCAGAAATACTCCTCGAAACGGACCAACGAGAGCAGTACCTCGAGGTTGTAGCGGTTGCGGGTCACGGTGCCGAGCTTGGTGTTCAGCACGATCTCGAGGTCCTGCAGACGGAGCGCCATCTCGGCGGTCTGGGCGATCAGGGGCCCGTAGCTGCGGCTGAAATTGTCCCCCACCACCAGGGTCATGTCATAGCTGAAAGGCAGGCGCGGCGGCTCTATGGTCAGATCTATGCGCGTGGTGTCGCGCCCTTTCTGGGTCCAGAGACCGTAGGAGGGCTTGAGCCGCGTGGCCGGCACCCTGTCCCAGGCATCCTGGTACACCCGGGCGCCCTCCATCACGGTGCGGTAGACCGAGACCATGTCGCTGTTGCCTGGGCCGTAGAACACGTCCATGAAATCGGCGACGCTCTGCGCGGTCGAGGGAGCCGCGGGCGACCAGCCGTACTGGGAGACCGTGGCCCAGCCCAGCCAGAAAGTTTCATCGTGAAGTCCGCTGTCATCCCAGGCCGCGGCGTAGGTGCCGATGGCCTTGTATCCCTTGTCCAGCACACCGTTCACCAGGGCCTCTGGCTCGCCGATCCGTCCGGTTACAGGCTTACCGCGATACAGGAAACTGGAGGAGAAATAGTTGGGGAACAGGTATTCCTCACCCTGCTGGGAGCTGTAGATAAGCTGTTCCACCCCGGCCTTCTCCAGGCCGAGGTTCCACTCGTCGCTGCGCTCCGCCACGAGTTCCGCGTTGATCAGGCCCCTGGGCAGGAGCGGAAGGTGCTCGGTCAGAAGCGGGAACTCCACCCAGCACAGCATCCGGCGGTCGCGCTCCTTGAGCCAGTCGAAGGCCCGGTTGACAAAATCGGCCCAGGTGAGGCTGCGGTTGATCTCGTCGTAGGGACGTTTCCGAGTGCATTTGGGGCAGGAACCGGCGTAGTAGACCTCATCCGTGGAGGCGTGGAAATATTTCACCCCCGGGGTGGCGTCGATCATGTCCTGGTACAGGTCGAAAATGAGCCGGAGCGCTTCCTCATCGCACATGCAGATATGGTAGTTACTGTTGTCGGCGCGCAGGTGGGCGAACTCGGGGTGTTTCAGCACGTAGGCCATGTGGGACGGGGCCTGGATCTGCGGCACAAGCTGGACATAGCGCTCCAGGGCGTAGCGGGTCAGCTCCTGCATCTCGGCCTTGGTGTAGGCCCCGGGCGCCCCGATCACCGGGTGACGGGGGTACTCGTACTTGTCCTCGATCTCGAAGCCGATGGCGTTGACCTTAAAAAAGGCCGCCCAGTCGATCTGGCGTTTCAGGGTCTCCATCCGGTTCTGATGGTGCTTGGTGTCCCAGTGGATGAAACGCAGCTGCATCGACGGCCAGTCGGTGATTGTCCCGGCCGGAACGCGCCACTGCCCGTTGTCGGCGCGCAGGAGCTGGAGCAGGCTCTGAACCCCGTAGAACAGCCCGGCCGGGGCGTTGCCGCAGATTTCGATACGCCCGGGACTGAGGCTTATCCGGTAGGCCTGCTCCTCACAGGCCTTGTCCACGGCTGGCTTGACAGTGCCGGGTTTCACCGTGAGGACTATTTCCCCCGTTCCGGAGCCGGTGAATTCCAGGCCGTGGAGCTCGGCGGCCGCCTCTTTCAGACGGCGCTCGGCGATCGTGCCCTCCCCAGCTTCGGAGACTATCCCCCAGGTGCGGTCGAGAGAGATATCGCCCGGTTCCAGGGCCACCCGCTGCGGTGCGGGAATGAGGCTGTAGCCGCGGCTGCGAAGCGCGGTCATAACTGTGCGCGACACTGGGGTGTCACCGGCGGCTAAGCGTGCCGGCAAGCCCAGACAGACGATCACGGCGGCCGGGAACAGAATGGCGCGGCCGGCGGTGCGGAACAGATTCGGCAGATTGAATTTCACGGATACCTCGCATGGGTGACGATTTTGAAGGTTCAATTCAATTCAACAAGGCGGGCTGTATTTTCGATTTCGCAAATAGTATAATAACAGCCAAGTGGCGAGGAAAAAAGTATGCAGCCGGTGGCAGGCCTGCTCCCAAAAACAATGGCTGTTCTGCTCCACATGTTGCAGCCTGGAGTCAGAACAGCCATTGAGCGTTACCTATGTTTTGATTAACAATACCTTAACTGCAACAATCTATCTCGGCTGCTCCGGCAGCGAGGGCGGGACAGCGTTCTGCCCCCAGGCGGATGGCTTGTTCCCCATCTCCAGCCACAGACTCCCGCCTTTGACAATCTCGGCGTGGGTAAGCCAGGTCCGGTCCAGGGCAGAGCCGTTCAGCTTGGCTGAAACGATGTAGATATTGTCCTCCGACAGCCCCGAGGCGATGATCTCGAACCGGTTGCCGTTCTCCAACTCGATAGCCGTGCGCTTGACCGAGGGACTTACGAGCAGGTAGAAGTCGGTGCCGGCCACCGGGTATAGCCCCAGACTGTTGAACACGTACCAGGCTGCCATGGCCCCGGAGTCATCGTTGCCGGGAAGGCCGTCCCGGGTCGGCTGGTAGTATTTCTTGAGAATGCGCTGGACCCGCTCGGAGGATTTATCCGGCCGGCCGATCCAGTGATAGAGCAACGGGAACAGGAAAGAGGGCTCGTTGGCCACGTTGTAGTAGTTCCGGTCGAACAGGTGGTCCAGGCGTTTCAGGGTCTTTTCCCTGCCGCCGCACTTCTCGATCAGGCGGCGCATGTCGTGAGGAGCGAAAAGACTGTACTCCCAGGTGGTGCCCTCGTAGAAGAAATCGGGCCAGGTGCCGCTCTCGGTCAAAAATGAGGAATCCGGCGCCCAGGCGCCGCTGCGCCCCCGGGGCCAGATGAACCCCGTTATCCCGTCCACGGTTTTATCCCGCCAGAGGTTCTGCCAGTTGCCGGCTTCTTTAAAGTACTTTGCCGCAACATCCTTGTGTCCCATCCCCTCTGCCAGGACCGCAACCGCGTAATCACAGTAGGAATATTCCATGGTCCGGGTGCCGGAGCGCTCGTTGGCCGAGGAGACATAGCCGAGCCGGTTATAGTCCTCCAGGCCGCCGCGGCCCTCTTTCTGCGCATCCGCGGGCGGCACCTCCGCGTCTTTCAGCATGGCTTTGAGCGCAGTCTCGTAGTCGATCCCCTGAATGCCTTTCACAAACGCCTCGGCCAGCAGGATGTCGGCGTTACTGCCCCCCTGGGTCCGGCCATTGGCGTTTCCGCTTCGCGCATCGGGAAGGTAGCCCTC
>CAYLSM010000011.1:0-40496 GCA_964386505.1 uncultured Gemmatimonadales bacterium | reverse complement strand
TCAAAAAAAATGGAGAGCCTGATTCCAGGCTCTCCATCGTTCGACGCACGTCAAACGCTCAATCGTTGTAGTCGATCCAGACCGCGACCCCGTTGCCTTCGAAAAGTATAACATGGTCTCCCCCGTTTTTCAGCAGGGAGGAAAAATCATAGGTGATGTCGCTTATCACCTCGCCGGTGATATAATCTCTTTTGGTCTCGTGCGAACAGCCGGGCCCGGCGCAGGTGCCGTCGGGAGAGATAAAGTCGACCGCATAGGACGTGTCGGGATGGAAATGAGGGTCCTCGGCGATCATTTGGGCAAGGGTCTTGATAGGCTGTTCCGTGCCGACCGGGGGAGTTATGGTCACATCCTCGGTTGCGGTCTCCGAGTTGATAACGGCCACCACCGGGTTGGTCGTGCTGGGGGTGAACGAGAGCGTGTCGTCGGTGTTGGCCATCTTGTCGTTGCAGGCGGCTGTCAGAAGAGCCAGCGCTGCGAGTAAGAACAGAGATTTGTACATGCGTCCCTCCATAGTTACGGATTGGTCTTGAAAACATTGGGATTGAGGCTTGACCGCTTTCCTGGCAAAGAGTCGATGGGCCCTCCTGTGAACTGTGCTGCCTCGGATTTTAGGAGGAGGATTGGGCGGCGCATGAGTTATTATAAAACGAGTCAAGGATTTTTTCAAGTCATTTGTATCATTGGTGACAAATAAAAATTATCAGACATTAGAAACAATGGCTTCTGGTCCTTTATTTGTGCGGTTTTACCTGAGAATTATGACTTATGCGGGGGCGAGGCATTTTTTACTCTCGGCGGGCGAAATCGGAGGAAAAAACACAAAAAGGGCCGCTCCCAGCCTTACGCGGGAACGGCCCTTCACGTGTGTCTCAGCTTTCAAGAAATCTTAGAAATACCCCTCGGCCTTCAGGAACTCGGCGTTGAGGATCGAGGCCCCGGCTGCGCCGCGCACCGTGTTGTGGCTCAGCACCAGGAACTTGTAGTCGAAGATGTTGCAGGGGCGGATACGTCCCACCGTGACCGCCATGCCCTTGCCGTGGTCGCGGTCCATGCGCGGCTGCGGACGGTCCTGCTCGGTGCGCACGATAATCAGCGGGTCGGGCGCCGAGGGCAGTTTCAGCTCCTGCGGGCGGCCGCGGAAATTGGTCAGCGCCGCGGTGAACGCCTCGGTCGAGGGCTTCTCTTTCAGCTTGACACTCACGCACTCCAGGTGGCCGTCCAACACGAACACGCGGTTGCACTGGGCGCTCACCTTGAACGTGGCGTCCACGAACTGGTTGCCTTTCAGGCTGCCCAGCATCTTGAGCGGCTCGGCCTCCATCTTGGGCTCCTCGCCGCCGATGTAGGGGATCACGTTGTCGATGATGTCCAGCGCGCTCACGCCGGGATAGCCCGCGCCCGAGATGGCCTGCATGGTGACCACGTTGACCATCTCCAGTCCGAAATGCACCTCCAGCGGCTTGAGCGGGATCACCAGACCCATGGTCGAGCAGTTGGAGTTGGTGACGATGAAGCCTTTCCAGCCGCGGTTCTTGCGCTGGTGCTCCAGGATGCGCACGTGGTCGTGATTGATCTCCGGCAGCAGCAGGGGCACATCCGCGTCCATGCGATGGTTGCGGCTGTTGCTGAACACGTAGTAACCCGCTCCGGCGAAAGCCTCCTCGATCGGTCCGGCCACCGAGGCGTCCATCGCCGAGAACACTACTTTGCAGTCCAGGCCGGGCTCGACAGGCTTGACTGTCATTTTTTTCACCCGCTCCGGGATGTCCGGGCCCACTTTCCAACGCCCGGCCACCGCCTCCTCGTAAGTCTTGCCGGCGCTGCGGTCGCTGGCTGCGACCTCGCTCAGCTCGAACCAGGGATGGCCCTCGAGCAGGGTGATAAACCGCTGGCCCACTGTCCCGGTGGCGCCCAGAACTCCGACCTTGATCTTTTCCATCATGACACCTCAACTGCTCCTGGTAAAGAATGAAACACCGAATAAAACTCCGGCCCCCGTTACCGGGAGACACCGCACTGGGCGACTATCGCCGGGGGTAAGAAAACCGGAGGAAACGAAGGGGGTTGATTAAGGGCGGAAAATTACAACGATTGCAGCATTCTGTCAAGCTTTTAGACTTTTCTGCCAAACTGTCAGGGGCCGCTGCGCTCAGCTTTGGAGCCGCTCCAGGATGCGCCCGAGGATTTCCTCCAGGCGGGTGAGCAGGGCTTCGATCCGCTCAGGAACGCCGGCTGCGGCTCCCGATTCCACCCGGTCGATCCCGTCCGGAGTGATCGAAACCAGGTCCTCGATCTTGTGCATGCGGACCAGGCCGCGCTCCAGAAGGTATTCCAGGTTGCGCTCCAGGGCCTGGCCCTCCAGGTGCATCTCGGCAGCCAGGGCCTTGCGCGAGAGAACTCCCCGATAGAGCCCCTCCGCCTGCCAGGCTGAGTAGAGACGGGTCAGGATCGCCTGGCGTAACGCGCGGTCATCCGCCGGGGCGGGTGCCTCCAGCATGGCTGTCTCCCTCCGGAATGTTCCCCTCTACGGCCCTGAACCGCAGGACCGGACGGGCCCCCTGGTGCACCTGACTGTGGCAGGATGGGCAGAGGACGAGCAGGTTGCCGCTCTCGGCCGTGCCGCCGCGCACCAGGGGAACAAGGAAATGAAACTCGGTCGCGCCCTCGGCGCCGCAGGCCTGGCAGCGGCTGAGAGAGCGCCCGTCGGCGTACAGCGCGCGTGTCAGGCTGCGCTGTGTGGGCCGTACGCGGCGCTGCAGATTGTGCAGGCAGCCGGGGCAGAGCGGGTGGCAGTCACCGGCGGTGCGGTCCGTTCCGGCCGCGGTTTCCTCCAGCTCAGCCTGACAACCGGCGCAGCGCATCAGTTCCTGTCCAGTCTTTCCAGTCGGGTCCCGTCCACCGGGCAATAGTACTCCGGCAAATCCCCCGCGGCCCGGAAACGCCGTCCGCAGGAGGGACAAGTGAGCAGGGCGCCCTTTTCCACACCCCTGACAGAGTCCTTGCCCGCCGCGTCCCGCTCCCGCCCATGGTGCCCGTCGCCCGACACGATCCGCGAGTAGACCTGCTCGAAAGCCTCACGCTCGGGGATATGGCCGGTCTTTTGCGCCCAGTGGCGCAGCAGCCAGGTGCGCATGCTCCGCTCGGTGGACACCGGGTCCTTGGAGGTCCTGCCCACGAGCGAGTCGGGGTTCAGGTGGGCCAGGCTCTGGCCGGCGTGGCAGTTCACGCAGGCCTCGGGCCATTCGGCGGTCCGGGCCAGGCTGCCGCTGGCTGCGGCGCGGTCATGGCAGATACCGCAGGAGCGCAGGGCCAGCCGCCCCGGGCGGAACGAGCGGCCGAGGTAGTCAACCCCGTGGGCGCGCGTATAGTCAAGAGCCTGGGGCGAGCCGCGGTGGCAGACCGTGCAGCCGAACTGGCGCGGCGGGTGGCGCAGCATCGACTCCGGATATTTCTCGTTGTCGCGGCCCGGCAGCAGCAGCACCCGCTCCGAGCCGTCCAGTTCCTGGTGGCAGCTCAGGCAGGCCTCGCGCACTCCGACCCGCTCCGGCTCGTTCCAACGGATCTCGGCCGCGCGGCTGACCGAGGGCGACTTGCGCTTACCCTCCAGCACCAGGGCGGTGCGGATCGAGTCCACCTCCACCAGGGCGCTTCCGGCGGCCTGCTCCAACTGCTGCATGGCGCGGGCGGCCCGCCAGAAATCCTCATCGTACGATTCACTCTCGCGGATACCGGCCAGGGTGCCGGCCTCCTCGACCGCGGCGCGGCGCTGTTCCAGATCGCCCATTACCGCGTGCAGCGAGTCGGCTATCCGCTCCAGACGGCTGGAGACCTCTGAGTCGCGCAGCCAGTCCACATAGCCCTGGAGCGCCCCGGCCACTTTGGCGTAATCCCCATCCGTGCGAAGCTCTTTCCCTCCCGCCGCGGTGCTGTCCTGTGCCGCGCTGAACAGCCGCTCCCGCCACCTGCGCCACTCGCCCCCCGGCAGACGGAACAGCAGCAACAACAGTCCCGCCAGAATCAGAAATGCCCAGATTTCCCGTCGCATCAGCTTTCCCATGGCTCTGTTCTTGAGTTCAGACAACAAAGTTGGCAGGCTAATAGTCTAACTATTCTTCCTCCGGCGGGCAAGTGCGGCCCTTTCCGCCTCCTGCCCGCAGCGCGGACTGCCCGGGCGGCGAGGATCGCCCGCACGATTAACCTGCATTGGAACGCAAGTGTTGCGTTTGTTTTACGTCCTGGCTCAACTGCGGACGAGACGCGCCCGGAGAGCGGGACTGCACCGGGCTTAAGGAATAACTTGGAGACACGCGGGTTTTTGCTTATTTTAATTCAGATTGCCTCCCGTCACCGGCATCGGGCAGCGCGCCTGCTGCTCCGGGATTGCCACAGGCGTCAATATCCATCGGGAGAAGTCCTTGAAGAGGAAACTGTTCTGGCCCGCTGCAGCCCTGCTTTTCCTGGGCTGGTCGCTGCTTGCCGCCCAGCCGGACCCGGTGAGCGAACAGACCCGCCGGGACTTCGAGGGTTTCGACAGCTCGCTGGTGCGTGCCGAGGAGTCGAAGCGCCTGGTCGAACGGGGGCTGCTGTTCATGCAGGACCACGAGCTCGACCGCGCGCGCTCCCTGTTCGAGAAAGCCCTGAGCCTGGACAAGAGCAACGTGGAGGCGTGGTTTCGTCTCGGCTGCCTGGAAAAGGAGGCGGGACGGTTATACCTGGCGGTGGACCACCTGGAGAAAGTTTACACGCTCACCCCGGAGCGCGACAGCCTTTGCTTTCTGCTGGCGGAAAGCTGCCTGAAACTGGGCGAGTGCGAAACGGCGGGCGTCTGGCTGGACAGACAGAACCAGCGCGACAGCTCTATTCCGGCTGCCGTAGCTTTGAAGCGTAAAATAGCGGATTGTATCAAGAGAAATTCGGTGAAAAATGGCAGGAAAAAGTAAACTGAGTCTGGAAAATATCGGCTGGCTGTCATTCTACATCGGCGTGCTCAGCATCCCCTTCTTCCCTCCCTATTCCCTTATCCTGCTTCTGTTCGGCGGCGTGGTGGCCACTATCTACCACAGCCGTCAGCACTGAGGCGGCGGGGGATCATTCCTCTTTCTCAGTCTTCCGGGATGGATTATCGGCCGGGCCGGAGCGGTCCGTTTCGGCGGGTTTTTCCTGGCGTTTCAGCAGGTAGGCGATCTCGCTCAGGTGGTTGTCGATCCGGTCGAGAAAGAACGACATGCGGTCGAGCTTGCGGCTGAAGCTCTGGACGATGAAGAAGGTGAAGATCACCGCCACGGTCAGGACGACCGGCAGGGCTTCGCTCAGGAAATTTATGTAATAAGAAAGCTGCATGATGTGGCTGTCCACCCAGTTCATGCTTTGAACGCTCCCCTTGCTTCCAGAACGTTTACCAGACTGACTCGATACCCGGGGACAGAATCACCGCCATTTCCCGACCCGGCTCAGGGTGTTCCCCCGGCCGGCTTGGCGGCGCTGTCGGCAGCCGTGGGCTGAGGCGCGGCCGCAGGCGTGGTCGCAGCCGGTCCTGTCTTGGCCGAAGGCGGGGCCGCGGTGCTGTCCGCTTTAGGCTTCGCTGCGCTGGTGTCCTTGTGCGCGGCTGCGGCTGGTGGCGGTGCGCCGGAACGCGCCGAATCGGCGGCCGGGTGACGGATCGAATCCGGGTGCGCCGTGGCCGGCCTGGCTGTCACATGTTTGGCGGCAGCCGTGCTGTCAGCAACGCTTCCGGCTTTCTGCGGGACCGCGGCCGCCTTCTTGGCAGCGGCCAGGCTGTCGACAGCCACAGCGGGGCCTTTTTTCACCGCAGCCAGACTGTCGCGGACCGCGGCGGCCAGGCTGTCCTTGACAAACTGCACCCGCACCAGCGAATCCGCGCGCGTCTTGATCGCGGCCAGCGAGTCGGTGTATGCCTTGGCAATGGAATCGAGCCGGGCGAGGCGCTCTTTCTCGCGGTCCTGCAGAACCTGGGCGAACAGCGGAACATCCGACGGCGGCTGCATGGTCTCGGTTTCCCAGGCCACGGCCTGCCTGTAGCTGGGCTGGACCATCACGTCCAGGACATAGGCCGTGTTCTTGAGGGTCGTATCCTGTTCCGCCTCGCCGCCGGAGCCGCCAGGTCCGGAGGGCGCGGTGGGCGTGCGGCGTCCGCTGCGCGCGGCCTGACGCTGCATGCGCCAGCGTGCCAAGGCCCTCTGACGGCGTTTCTCCAGCATCGCCTCATAGGTCTTGAGCTGCTCTCCCTCCAGCGGGACCTCCACCCACAGACCGTCCGACACGCCGTAATCCAGCCTGTCGCCGGCGTTCATCACGAACAGGATATCGGAGTTGACATCCTTCTCCAGGTAGACATAGGTGTTGTTCGTGGTGACATACAGCGAGTCGTACTGGCTGAAAGTCTGGGTGTAGTCGCGTTTCAGACGGCGGCGGTAGCTTTCGACCAGGTCGGAGCGGCGCTGACGGCGGTCCAGCTCCTCCAGGTAGTTCTCCTTGTCCGAGTACCATTCGGACAGGCTGTCGACACTCATCTTGCCCCAGCGCTTGACATCCTGGAATTTCAGCTCGGCCAAATCGATCGTATCGGGCAGGAGGCGGTACACACCGGAGTTCTCGAACATGGCATCCACGGGCTTCTGGTCCCGCACCTCGAGGTTGGCCTTGACCTTGGCCTTGAGCTTGCGCTTGCCGTAACGCAGTTCAAGACGGTGGAACCGTCGCTCGATGGGGTAGTAGTTGATGCTGCGCAGGCCGCGGAATATGTTGCGGACCTTGAAATTTTCTGTCGGAAACAGACGGGTGGTGATGAGGAGACCGTCCTTGCCCACCTCCTGCTTGATCAGCCGCAATTCCACGATCGCCTTGCCGTCCCCGTCATAGCCGATAAAGACGTCTTCGCGCGGGAACTCGCGCTCGGTGGGTTTGAAATCGGCGGATGGCCCACCCTTGCTGAGGAACGGGATGCTCAGGCTGAAACAGCCCCCGCTCAGCAGCAGAACAATCAGTCCGACAATTAGATAGTGCGCGGCAGTGGGTCTGAAACGCATACTGTACGGTCCGTCCTGGGATGGAAGTCGGGCTGCCCCGCGCAGCCGTTACGCTCAAATTAAACTCTCGGGCGCCAAAAGACAACTATTCCCGCTTACAATGCAGCCGGGCCAAGCGGCCCGGCTGTGAATAAATACAGGCCGCGCACGTACTTTGTTCCCGCACGGCGCTCAGCGGTGGATGTAGAGCACCGCCGGGCCCTCGTAGGGCGCCCGCAATTCCAGTTTGCCGCCGCCCTGGACTCGCCAGATGTCGGTGACCGCGCCGAAGCCCGGGCTGAACCACTCCAGGGTCAGCTCGCCGGGCATCCCGGACAGATCGGTCGTCACCGCGCCGGCCTCACCCAGGTAGATCAGACGCTCCCGGTCCGAGGCCAGGCAGAACCCGCTTGAGGCCAGCTCCGGGTGCGGGGTCATGGCGATCAGGTTCATGCGTTCGGCAAACGCGCGGGTCTGGCCCAGGGCCACCCGAAGCGGCGACCAGACCGAGTCGGGCGGGAATATGTCCAGCGGGGGAATGTGGGTCAGCTCCATCAGCGGGTCCATGAACATCGGATTGCAGCCGCTGGTGAACGCTTTCCAGGCCCAGTCTGCGTTGCCGCCGATGCCCCAGAGGTGGTCAGTGTCAAGGAAAACCACTTTCCGTCCATCCGCCGGCGGGAACACCGTGCGGTAGAGGTCCTTGTCGCCCTCCCGATTGGGGGCCACCGCCTCGGCCGGGCTGTCGTACAGGGTGCTGTTCTCGCCGAAAGGCCAGGGCACGGTCATCACCACCGGGTGCTGCTTGGGCTTGGTTTTCTCATACTGGTGGATGTAGTCGATCATGGCGTAGTGCCAGGCTACGCCGGTGGTGTCGCTCTCATTGCAGATTTCGTAGGTGTAGTTGTCCAGGTCGTTCAGGGTGTCGATCATCCGCCGGATGTAGGCTTTCTGCAGCTCGTTGATCCGGGGCACGCGCAGGGTGTAGGCCTCCTGACCCTGTCCGTCGTGGTCCAGGTCCCCGTCAATGCCGTTGATGTTGTTGGCCCGGTTGAAAGGGTGCCCGTTCCAGGGGTTGCCCTGGCCGGGTTTCATCGGGGGCTCGCTCTTGTGCTGGATGCTCCAGCCCTGGAACAGCATCACCTGCACGTAGAACCCGCGCCGCTGGGCCAGTTCCACCCGCTCGCGCAGGCGCTTGAAAAAGGCCTCGTTGAACCGGGTCACGTCGAACCTGGGCAGACTGTCCAGGGCCAGGCCGGGACCGGTGCGCGGATATACGAGCGGCGGGCCGTAGCGGTCGCGCAGGGTGTCGCTATCGGAACTCGACCAGGTGGCGTTCTCCCAGGTCCAGAGACGGAAGAAATTGTGGTTGTAATGCTCCAGCCAGTCGAGGTACGCCACGTAATCGAACACCACCGGCTGGCCGTTCCAGATTTCGCAGAAATTGCTCCAGGTGTGGCTGCCGGTCAGGTAGACCGCGCGCCCGCTGTTATCCGTGAAATAGCGCGGGTTGGCCGGGCTGACCCGCAGGACTCCATTCACCGGCGGGTTGGCGGCGCGGCCGGCCCCGGCGGCCAGGGCGGCCAGAAGCAGGGCCAGTGTGACGGTTCGGCTCAGGCTATGGGGTTTCATAGTGCACCTCCCGTGTCTGTCAACGGTGGATGTACAGCACGGCCGGGCCCTCGTAGGGCGCCCGCAATTCCAGTTTACCGCCACCCTGAACCCGCCAGATGTCGGTGACCGCTTTCAAGGACGGGCTGAACCATTCCAGGGTCAGCTCGCCGGGCATGGCGGACAGGTCGGTGCTCAGCGCGCCGCCCTCGCTCAGGTAGACCAGGCGCTCGCGGTCCGAGGTCAGGCAGAACCCGCTGGAGGCCAGCTCCGGGTGCGGGGTCATGGCGATCAGGTCCATGCGCTCGGCGAACATCAGGGTTTGCCCCAGGGCAACGCGCAGCGGCTCCCAGTCGGGATAGTCCGGGTAATTGTTGTCGCGCGGGAACTGCGGCAGGGGCACGAACGGGTCCATGAACATCGGGTTGTAGCCGCTGGCGAAGGCTTTCCAGGCCCAGTCGGCGTTGCCGCCGTGGCCCCAGAGGTGGTCTGTGTCAGCGAAGATCACCTTTTTCCCCTCCGCCGGGGGATACGTGCCGCGGTAGAGGTTCTTTTCGCCGTCAGGGTTGGGTGCGATCGCCTCGGCCGGGCTGTCGAACAGGGTGCTGTTTTTCCCGCCTGGCCAGGGCACGGTCATCACCACCGGGTGCTGCTTGGGCTTCGTTTTTTCGTACTGGTGAATCAAATCGATGATGGCGTACTGCCACTCGACCCCGGTGGAGTCGGTCTCGTTGCAGATTTCGTAGATGTAGTTGTCCAGGTCGTTCAAGTTGTCGATCACCCGCCGGACATAAGCTTTCTGCAACTCGGTGACCGCCGGGACGTGCAGGGTGAAAATCTCCTCACCCTCACCGTCGCCGTTGGCGTCCCCGTCCACCCCGTTCACATTGTTGGCCCGGTTGAACGGGTGGCTGTCCCAGGGATTGCCGTAGCCCGGCTTGCGGAATCCGTCGCCCTTGCGCTGGTTGCTGAAACCCTCGAACAGCATCACCTGTACGTAGATCCCGCGGCTCTGGGCCAGGGCCACCCGCTCGCGCTGGCGCTTGAAGAAAGCCTCGTTGAAACGGCACAGGTCGAACTTTGGCAGGCTGTCCAGGGCCAGGCCCGGACCGGTGCGGGGATAGAGCAGCGGCGGGCCGAAACGGGTGCGGGCGCTGTCCGGTCCCCAGGTGGTCCAGGTGGCGTGCTCCCAGACAAAAAGACGGAAGAAGTTGTGGTTGTGGCGGTCGAGCCAGTCCAGGTAGCCGGGGTAGTCGAAAATGACCGGCTTGCCCTCCCAGATTTCGCAGAAATTGCTCCAGGTGTGGCTGCCGGTCAGGTAGACCGCCCGTCCGGTGTTGTCCGTGAAATAGCGCGGGTTTGTGGGGCTCACCCGAAGGACCCCGTCCACCGGGCGCCGGACCACGGCCCGGGCTGCGCCGGAGCCGACAAGCGGGGTCAGCAGAAGCAGGTTGAGAAAGATCACGGCGCCAAGACGCAAGGCACTGCTGTTCATAACTCAACGCCTCCCCTGGCTGGATTGAACGGATGCGGAGATAAAAAGGGGCCGGAATTATCCGGCCCCGGCTTTCTCGGCTTTCCTCATTCCTGCAATCGGAGCGGGCCTGTCTGGAACCTCCGGCCTCAGCCCTCAATCACCGGCAGTTCCTTGAGCGCCTCTTCGATCTTGGAATCCGGATATTCGAAATCATCCAGTTGGTGATCGAAGTACTTGTCGTAGGAGGCCAGGTCCAGGTGTCCGTGACCGCTGAAATTGAACGCGATACACTTCTCCTCGCCAGTTTCCTTGCAGAGCAGGGCCTCGATCACGGCGCCGCGGATGGCGTGCGTGGTCTCGGGGGCCGGGATGATGCCCTCGGTGCGGGCGAACAGGATACCGGCCTCGAAGCACTCGATCTGGTGCAGGGCGCGGGCCTCGATCAGTCCCAGCTCCTTCAGGTGGCTGACGATCGGGCTCATCCCGTGATAACGCAGCCCGCCGGCATGGATTCCGGGTGGAACGAACACGTGCCCCAGAGTGTGCATCTTGAGCAGCGGGGTCATCTTGCCCGTGTCGCCGAAATCGTAGCGGAACGGACCCTTGGTCAGGGTGGGGCAGGCGGCCGGCTCGGCGGCCACGATCTTGATGTCCTTGCCCTTGAGCTTGTCCGGGATGAACGGCAGGGTGAAACCGGCGAAATTGCTGCCGCCGCCGGCGCAGGCCACCAGCACGTCCGGATAGTCGCCGGCCAGCTCGAACTGTTTCTTGGCTTCCAGGCCGATCACGGTCTGGTGCAGCATCACGTGGTTCAGAACGCTGCCCAGGGAGTAATTGGTGTCATCGTGGGTGGCTGCATCCTCCACCGCCTCGCTGATCGCCATGCCCAGGCTGCCGGTGGTGCCGGGGAAACGCTTACGGAAAGCCTTGCCGGAGTTGGTCCGGTCGGTCGGGCTGGGGAAGACCTCGGCGTTCCAGATATGCATCATGCTCTTGCGGAACGGTTTCTGTTCGTAGCTGACTTTCACCATGTAGACCGTGCACTCGATCCCGAAATTGTTGCAGGCGAAAGCCAGGGCGCTGCCCCACTGTCCGGCGCCGGTCTCGGTGGAGATACGGCGGATGCCGGCCTCTTTGTTATAGTAGGCCTGGGCCACGGCCGTGTTGGGCTTGTGGCTGCCGGCCGGGCTGACGCTCTCGTTCTTATAGTATATACGGGCCGGGGTGCCGAGGGCCTTTTCCAGGTTGTAGGCGCGCACCAGCGGGGTGGGGCGCCAGAGCTTGAGCACCTGGTTGATCGGATCGGGGATGTCGATCCAGCGCTCGTTCGAGACCTCCTGCATGATCAAGGCCATCGGGAAAATAGGAGCCAGGTCCTGGGGCCCGACCGGCTTGCCCGTGGCGGCGTTGAGCGGCGGTGCGACCGGCTTGGGCAGATCGGCTGCCACGTTGTACCAGCTCTGCACCATCTCTTTTTCCGATAGTGTAATACTCCGATTTCCCATCTGTCCTTCCTGGTTCAGTTTGATGGTATGTTTCATCTATGTGAAAAATCGGGAGATATTTTATTAACACGCCTCCGGGCGCTTGTCAATTCTTTTACTCCAGTCTTTTTGCAGCGGGGGATGCTGTCTTAATATTTTCGTAACAATACGCATAACTTCATTGACAGAGGGCCTGTGGGTGTATAAAATTCCGGATTACCGGAACTTTGGTCGCGCCGGATTCACCCTCCGCCGCGCCGCAGACATCTGTAACTCTCTCCATGACCCGGCGTTAGCCGTGGGTACACGCAAGACGGCGTGCGGCCGCCCCGCAGGGGGAGGCTGTGTGCCGCAGTGTGTCTCAATCTGCGCCCGCGCCGGGCGGAACCATCTCAAGACTCAAGAACAGGCTGGTAGAAAGCATGGCGACAAAAGTGCGTGATGAGTTGTTACCCCTGCGTGAAACAGCGCTCCTGAGCGGCAACGAGGCGGTGGCCCAGGCCGCCTGGGAGGCCGGAGTGCTGTTTGCCACGGGGTATCCGGGCACCCCGAGCACCGAGATTCTGGAGACCCTGGTCGGTTATCCCGAGGTGCGCTGCGAGTGGGCGCCCAACGAGAAAGTGGCTTTGGAAGTGGCCGCCGGAGCCTCCCTGGGCGGAGTGCGGACCCTGGTGACCATGAAGCACGTGGGCCTCAACGTGGCCGCCGACCCGTTCATGACCCTGGCCTACACCGGAGTCAAGGGCGGCATGGTCATAATCACGGCCGATGACCCCTCGATGCATTCCTCACAGAACGAGCAGGACAACCGCAACTACGCCCGTTTCGGCAAGGTGCCGATGTTCGAGCCGTCCGACAGCCGCGAGGTGACCGAGTACCTGGCCGGGGCCTGGGACCTGAGCGAGCGCCTGGAGATTCCGGTGCTGTTCCGTATGACCACCCGGGTCTGCCACAGCAAGTCGGTGACCTCCCGCGGGGCCCGCCGCGAGCCGGCCGCCCCGTCGTACCAGAAGGATTTCGTCAAGAACGTGATGATCCCGGCCAACGCCCGCACCATGCGGGTGAAGCTGGAGGAGAAGCTGAACCTGCTGCGCGCCGAGGTGGAGACCCACCCGGCCAACCGGATCGAAAGCGGCAGCCGCGGGATCGGTGTGATCACCTCGGGAAATGTGTACAACTACGTGCGCGAGGCCCTTCCCGAGGCCAGCGTGCTCAAGCTGGGGCTCACCTATCCGCTGCCTGCCGGATTGGTCCGTCAGTTCGCCGCCTCGGTCGAAAAGTGCTACGTGGTCGAGGAACTGGACCCGTACCTGGAGACGGAAATCCGTGCCCTGGGCGTGGCGTTGGCGGCAGTGCCCGCTCCGCGGCCGCCCATCGGCGAGCTGAGTCCCGAGGCCGTGGCCGCCATGTTCGGTGTGGCCGCACCGCAGCCCGCGGGCGCCGCTCTGCCGGAGCTGGCCCCGCGTCCACCGGTGCTTTGCCCGGGATGTTCGCACCGCGCGGTGTTCATGACCCTGAAGAAAATGCGCCTGACCGTGACCGGTGATATCGGCTGCTACACCCTGGGGGCGCTGCCGCCTCTGGCCTCGATGGACACCTGTCTGTGCATGGGAGCCTCGATCGGCATGGGCTACGGCCTGGAGCGCGCCCTGGGGCCGGAGGCCACGGAGCGCGTGGTGGCGGTGATCGGCGACAGCACGTTCCTGCACTCGGGGATAACGCCGCTGCTCAACGTGGTTTACAACGGCGGCCACACGGTGACAATCATCCTCGATAACCGCACCACCGCCATGACCGGGCACAACGAGAACCCCGGCAGCGGCCACACACTGGACGGCGGGCCGGCCCCGGCGGTGGACTACCGCGCCCTGGTCCGCGCCCTGGGAGTTGAATTCGCGGTCTGTGTGGACCCTTACGATGTGGACAAGTTCAGGCAGGCGGTCGAGATGGCCCTTTTGCACCCCGGGCCGGCCGTGGTGATCGCCCAGCGGCCCTGCGTTCTTCTGCCCGAGGTGCGCAGCAAGCACAAGCCCACGGTCAATTACGACAGTGACACCTGCACCGCCTGCGGGGTCTGTTTCCGTATCGGTTGCCCGGCGATAGAAAAAGATGCGGCGACCGGCAAACCCAGAATAAACTCGGCCTTCTGCACCGGCTGCGGCCTGTGCACCACGGCCTGTCCGTGTGGAGCGCTCTCGTTATGAACCGGAACAAGACAACCAACGTGCTGATAGTCGGAGTGGGCGGCCAGGGGATCCTGCTCGCCTCGGAGGTGGTCAGCCAGGCGGCGCTGCTGGCCGGACTGGATGTGAAGAAGAGCGAAATCCACGGGATGAGCCAGCGCGGCGGCACGGTCAACAGCCACGTGCGTTTCGGCGAGAAAGTCCTCTCGCCGATCATTCCCCAGGGACAGGTGGATGTCCTGGTGGCGCTGGAGAAGTTGGAAGCCCTTCGCTGGAGCGGCTACCTGGCTCCGGATGGGGCGATAGTGGTCAACGATTTCCGTCTCGACCCGGCCTCGGTGGCCACGGGCAAGATTCCCTACACCGAGAACGCGATCGACTATCTGTATTCCAACGGCCGGCGGGTGCTGGTGGTGGATGGGGTGGCACGAGCGCTGGAGGCAGGGGACCTTCGCAGCATGAACGTGGTGCTGCTCGGGGCCCTCAGCCGCCTGCTCGACTTTCCCGCCGAGCTTTGGGAGAAAGCGCTCGAAGCGCAGGTCAAGGAGAAATTCATCGAGCTCAACCGTCGCGCCTTCGCGCTGGGCCGTGACGCCGCAGACAGCCTCCGTTGAACCCAGAGCGGCCGGAGCGCCTGCCGTGCTCCGGCCGCTTTTCAAGGTGCATCGCACCCTTATTCCGTGCATAGCAGGGGCAACCCTGCCCGTTTACAGACATTCCCTGTCGGGAGTGCGCGCGCCGGTCCTATGCGCGGGCGCACCCCCGGCCTGCGCCACTGAACCGCAACCGATGGAGCACTGCGTTGATCTGGAACGAGAAATACGAAACCATGCCTCTCGAGGAGCGACGCCAGCTCCAGGGAGAGCGCCTGGCGGACTGCTGCCGCCGGGTCTACGAGCGCGTGCCGTTCTATCGCCGCGCCTTCGAGTCCAAGGGTATCAAGCCGGAGGATATCCGTTCGGTCGATGATCTGCGCCACCTTCCGTTCACCAACAAGCAGGACCTGAGGGACAACTACCCGTTCGGCCTGTTCACCGTACCGCTGGATGACGTGGTGCGCATCCACTCCTCCAGCGGGACCACCGGCAAGCCCACCGTGGTCGGCTACACCAAGAACGACATTGACCTGTGGGCAGAGGTGATGGCCCGCAGCTTCACCTGCGCCGGTCTCGGCCGCGGCGACATCATCCAGAACGCTTACGGCTACGGAATGTTCACCGGCGGGCTGGGCGCCCATTACGGGGCCGAACGGATCGGCGCGGCGGTGATCCCGATCTCGGGCGGCAACACCAAGCGGCAGATCATGATCCTGCAGGATTTCGGCTCCACGGGATTGTGCTGCACGCCCTCCTACTCGCTGTACATCGCCGAGGTGGCGGCCGAGATGGGGATAGACATCCGCACGCTCCCGCTCAAGGTTGGGGTGTTCGGGGCCGAGCCCTGGAGCGATGAGATACGCGCCTCCATCGAGAAGAACCTCAGCATTGACGCCCTGGACATCTACGGCCTGAGCGAGATCATCGGCCCCGGCGTGTCGATGGAGTGCCTGGAGAAAAACGGCCTGCACGTGTTCGACGATCATTTCATCCCCGAGGTCATCGACCCGGTCACTGGCGAGCCGCTGCCCTACGGGCAAAAGGGTGAGCTGGTGTTCACCACGGTGACCAAGGAGGCATTCCCGCTGATCCGCTACCGCACCCGCGACATCACCAGCCTGCACCCCGAGAAATGCGCCTGCGGACGGACCCATGTGCGCATGGCCCGGATCAGCGGCCGCACGGACGACATGCTGATCATTCGCGGGGTGAACGTGTTCCCCTCGCAGGTGGAGAGCGTACTGGTGGGGATCGAGGAGGCCCAGCCGCACTACCAGCTCATCGTGCGCCGCGAGGGCTCGCTGGACACGCTGGAGGTGCAGGTGGAGGTGGACGAGCGTTTCTTCTCGGATGAGATCAAGCAGCTCGAGGGTCTGCGCCGCAAGGTCAGGGCCGAACTCGAGTCGGTGCTTGGGGTGTCGATACGGGTCAAGCTGGTGGAGCCGCGCACTATCGCACGCAGCGAGGGCAAGGCCAAGCGGGTGATCGACGAGCGGCCGAAGCCGTAAGGTCAGGAGGGAGGCAGAAGTGCCGGTTATAGATTCGCACGCACATTTTTTCCCGGACAAAGTCGCGGTGGCGGCAGTGTCCAAGCTGGAGGGCACCAGCGGCCAGAAGGCTTTCCTGGACGGCACCCGGGACGGTCTGCTGGAATCGATGGAGCGGACCGGCATCGAGCTGGCCCTGGTGCTGCCAGTGGCCACCAACCCGGAGAAAGTCAGTTCGGTCAACCGTTTCTCGGCCGCGGTCGGTGAGCCGCGCCTTCAGATGTTCGGCGGGCTGCACCCTGCCAGCCGCACCTGGCGCGAGGAGCTGGATGAGCTGATCTCCCTGGGCCTGCCGGGGGTGAAACTCCACCCCGAGTACCAGGAATTCAACCCGGATGACCCGTCGCTGCTGCCGTTTTTCGCGGCCATGCGCGATGCGGGAGTCTTGGTGGCGTTCCATTGCGGCGAGGACATCTCGTTCGTACCCCCGGCTCGCTGCACCCCCAAGAGTATCGCTTTCCTGCTGGACAACCTGCCCGGTATCCGCATTTTCGCCACCCACATGGGCGGGTTCCGCCTGTGGGATGACTCCGAGCGCTGGCTGATCGGCCGGGAAGTCTGGATGGACACCTCTTTTTCCCTGGGCTGGATGCCGGACGGCCAGTTCAGGCGGATGCTTTCATCGCACGGGAAGGAGTTCGTGATGTACGGCTCGGACAGCCCTTGGTGCGACCAGCCGGCCGAACTGGCGCGCCTTCGCGCACTGGGCCTGGCCCCGGAGGCGCTGGAGCGGATCGAGCACGGCAACGCCCGGCGCATGCTGGCCCTTCTCAAGGAAAAGCCCTGAACCCCAATACATGAAAGGACACTCCAATGCGTGTCAAACAGGTGAGTGTGTTTCTCGAAAACCGTACCGGCCGTCTGGACGAAGTGGCGGACATCCTTGGCTCGCGCAAGATCAACATCCGCGCGCTCTCTCTGGCCGACACCTCTGATTTCGGCATCCTGCGTCTTATTGTCAACCGTCCCGAGGAGGCCTACGAGGCCCTGCGCGCGGCCGGGTTCACCACCCGCTACACCGATGTGATCGCGGTCGAGGTGCCCGACACTCCGGGCGGCTTGGCCGGGGTGCTCAAGATTTTCCGCGAGGCCAACCTGAACGTGGAATATCTCTACGCTTTCGTGGAGAAGCGCACCGAGGGCGCAGTGGTCATTTTCCGTTTCGAGGAGATCGACCGCGCGATCGGCATCCTTCAGCAGCGCGGCGTGAGCCTTCTGACCGGCAACGAGGTCTACAAGCTTTAAACTCTTATGTGGCACCCCCGGGCCGGCCCCCGGCCCATTACATAAAACCCCCAACGCAGGGAGAAGTCCGTATGCATCAGACCCGCTCGGTACTCGCAGTCGCTGTGCTGTCAATTCTGGCGCTGGCCCTGCCCGACCTTCATGCCTGGAACATGAAGGATGAAGCCGGGCACATGCTGGAGGTCGGAGGCCACATGCAGTACCGTGGTCGCTACTATGATCTGGATTTCATACAGGAAGGCGACCAGTCGAACAAGGGTAATCTGAACCGGCACAACTACTACGGCGACCTCTCTCTGTCTTTCGGCATCACCCCCAACGAGAACGTCAAGGTGTTTTTCGAGCTGAACAAGCTGATCTTCCTGGGCCAGGAATTCAAGTACAACACGATCCAGACCGGCGAGGAAGTGCTGCCGACTGATTTCACCCTGCCGGACGGGACCAAGATACCGGTTCGGTTGAACACGGATGAGGCCTGGGAGATGCACATGCGCCAGGCCTGGCTGGATGTGAAGATCCCCAAGACCAAGATGAAGCTGAAGTTCGGCCGCCAGCCGTTCCAGCTCGGCAACGGCATCTACACCAACACCAACATTTCCAGCGTGTTCGGCTACCAGTTCTACACCGATCTGGGCAAAGACAAAGCCTCTTTCCGCGCCGGCTCGATGAAATTCTACGAGGGTGTCCGCGAGAATTACAACAATGACCTGAAAGTGAACGACTGCGACGACGCCGATATGTTCTTCGGCGACCTGAGCGTACCGGTCCAGGACTCGAAGCTGGGCGTGTTCCTGGCCTATTTCCGCGACAACAGCTACAACCTGGACCTGCTCAGCAGCGTGAACCTGGGTCTGACCGCCGACCTGGCTCTGCCGGGCGGCTGGAAGCTGAAAAGCGAGTTCGATTACCAGAACGGGGCGAAGAAGTACGGCGGCACTTCGACCCTGACCGATATCGACTGGGTCGGCTACACATTTATGATCAACGCAGCCGCGCCTCCGGTCCTGAACAACAAGCTGCGCCTGTCGTTCGAGTATGGGTTCGGCAGCGGGGATGATCCCTCCACGCCCAACAAGTTCGAGGGCTACGTGGGTGTTGGGCCGTTCTACCCCTATGCCTGGGCCTACGAGTACCGTTTCATCCACATGACCCATACGGCCAGCGGATTTTTCGGCAAGTATTCCAACGGCATGGCTCTGAACCTGGCTCCGGGCATGGAGAACACCATTTACGCCAAGGCCCAGGCCGTATTCTCGCTGCCGGGCAAGTCGAGCTATGTGTTCAGCCCGATCTACCTGCGCATGGATAAGATCCCGAACCTGCCCGACCGCCAGGGCAACCCGGTGAATGTGAGCAGCAAGACTTTCGGCTGGGAATTCGACAATATCGTAACTATCCCGGTCTACAAGACTTTCAGTTACCAGTTCATCTTCGCCTGCCTCACCCCCGGCGACTGGATGAAAGCCCGCGGCTATAAGGACCTGGCCTACGGCATCCGCTCCCAGCTCGAGGTTCTTTTCTAAGGCTGACCCTGAGGCGGCGCCCCGCACGATGGGCGCACAAGGAGGTTCAACATGTTCGGACTGGCAGATCCCTGGATCGTGGCGGCATACCTTCTTTGCATTCTGAGCAGCCTGCTGTGCGTGGTGTACGGCTGGGCCAAGTGGAATTCGGATGGGGATGCGGCGAGTGATGAGACGGCCAAATGGGCCAAGGAAGAGGATGAGATAAGCGATACCCTTTGAGCATGAACCAACTTGCCGGTCGCTGCCGCCAACCTGCGGGAGGGCGGCTCCGGGCTTTGTTCACCGACAAAAGGGAGCACAGGCAGATGTGGACGATCATCGCTGTCGTTTTCTATCTCATGCTCATCGGCTACCTGGGGTTCCTGGGCTATCGCAAGACCACGAACGCCAGTGATTACCTGATCGCCGGCCGTCAGATCCACCCCTATGTCATGGCCATCTCCTACGGGGCCACGTTCATCTCCACCTCGGCCATTGTCGGTTTCGGCGGTGCGGCCGGAGTGTTCGGCATGGGGCTGTTGTGGCTCACGTTCTGCAACATCCTGGTGGGAATTTTCATCGCTTTCGTGGTGTTCGGCAACCGCACCCGGGTGATGGGCTACATTCTGGATGCCCACACTTTCCCCGAATTCATGGGCAAGCGCTACGACAGCCGGTTCATCCAGGTGTTCAGCGGCGCGATCATTTTTATCGCCATGCCTCTGTACGCCGGAGTGGTGATGATCGGCGGGGTAAAATTCATCGAGATTTACATGGGTGTGCCCTATGACGCCGCACTGGCGATCTGCGCGGTGATCATCGCCGCCTATGTCATCGCCGGCGGGCTTAAAGGTGTGATGTACACGGATGCCGCCCAGGGTACGATCATGTTCGTGGGGATGAGTATCCTGTTCATCTATACCTATGTCTCGCTGGGCGGGTTCACTGCGGCGCACCAGGCCCTGACCGATCTGGCGGACAAGGTGCCCGAGAAACTGGCCGCCGCCGGACACATGGGTTGGACCTCGATGCCCAAGTTCCTGTCCAACTGGTGGTGGACCCTGGTCAGCACGATTGTTCTGGGCGTGGGGATCGGCGTGCTGGCCCAGCCGCAGTTGGTGGTGCGGTTCATGACTGTCAAGAGCAAGCGCGAGTTGAACCGGGCCGTGTTCGCGGGCGGGATTTTCATTTTCATGATGACCGGTGTAGCCTTTATCGTGGGCAGCCTGTCCAACGTTTTCTTCTTCCGCAGCCAGGGCACGATCTCCATCGCCGCGGCGGGCGGCAACGCCGATGCGATTATTCCGCTCTTCATCTCGGAGGCCTTGCCTAAGTGGTTCGGCGTGCTGTTCCTGCTCACCCTGCTTTCCGCGGCCATGAGCACTCTGTCCAGCCAGTTCCACACCATGGGCACGGCGATCAGCCGCGACATTTTCCAGCAGCTCACTCCCAAGGCGAAAAAGGACAACACCCTGATAATAGCCCGCCTGGGGGTTCTGCTGGGGATCATCACAATCGTGATCCTTGGCAAGACCCTGCCCGACAGCATCATTGCCCCGGGTACGGCCATTTTCTTCGGGTTGTGCGCCTCCAGTTTCCTGCCGATGTACGCCCTGGGGCTCTACTGGAAACGGGTCACTCCCACCGGGGCCAAGAGTGGCCTGGTGGTGGGTTTCCTTGGCAGCGTGTTCTATCTTCTGTTCATACACGCCAAGGAATCGGCGGCTCTGGGCGCGTGCCAGGCCCTGTTCGGCAAACCCAACCTGGTGCCGTCCCTGGCCGTGGTGGACCCGATCATAATCGTTCTGCCGATCAGCCTTCTGGTCACGGTGCTGGTGAGCATGTTCACCCGCCCGATGACCTCGCAGCAACTGGAAAAGATTTTCCGGCGGTAGCAGGATCGAGGGAATGCCGTCCCGGCCGCGCCTCCGGGACGGCAAGGTCTGAATAATCCAACCGGCGGCCGGCCCGCCCGGCCGCCCACTGCTGAAGCACTGAACGTTCGGCATTCCGGGAGTGCGGTCAAATGTCATTTTTCTTCCTCATCTTTGCGGTTATCGTGTACCTGCTGGTCGTGGGCTACCTGGGTTTTCTGGGTTACCGCAAGACGACCAGCGCCACGGATTACCTTCTGGCCGGGCGCAGCACACACCCGTTCATCATGTCGATGTCCTACGGGGCCACGTTCATCTCCACCTCGGCCATCGTGGGGTTCGGCGGCATGGCCGGGCGTTTCGGCATGGGCCTTCTGTGGCTGGTGTTCCTCAATATCTTCGTTGGAATCTTCATCGCTTTTGTCTTTTTCGGCAACCGGACCCGTACGATGGGTTACCACCTGGATGCCCACACATTCCCGGAATTTATCGGCAAGCGGTACGGCAGCAAGTTCATACAGGTGTACAGCGGAGTGCTGATTTTTCTGGCCATGCCGCTGTACGCCGGAGTGGTGCTGATCGGAGGGGCGCGCTATATCGAGATCTACATGGGGCTGCCCTACATGGTCGGGCTGTTCATCTTCACCCTGATCGTGGCGGCCTACGTGATCGCGGGTGGGCTCAAGGGTGTGCTGTACACGGATGCCCTGCAGGGGACGATCATGTTTGTCGGCATGGCGTTCCTGGGAATCTACACCTATAGCATCCTGGGCGGGTTCAGCGGGGCGCACCAGGCCCTGACCGACCTGGCGGGCAAGGTGCCTGAGAAACTGGCCGCCATGGGGCACGTGGGCTGGACCGCGATGCCCAAGGCGTTCTCGCAGTGGTGGTATATCCTGGTCACCACGATCATCCTGGGCGTGGGAATCGGTGTGCTGGCCCAGCCGCAGCTTGTCGTGCGGTTCATGACCGTCAAGAGCCAGCGCGAGCTGAACCGCGCCGTGCCGGTGGGCGGCCTGTTCATCCTGATGATCCCCGGCGTGGCCTACGTGGTGGGGGCGCTGTCCAATGTCTATTTCTTCCGCACCCAGGGAGTGCTGGCGGAGGAGGCGGCCGGCGGCAACGTGGACAAGATCATCCCGCTGTTCATCTCCAGCGCCATGCCGCAGTGGTTCGGCGCGGTTTTCATGCTGATCCTGCTGGCCGCGGCGATGAGCACCCTGTCCGGACAGTTGCACGCCATGGGCACGGCGATGAGCCGGGACATTTACCAGCAGCTCACCCGCAAGGCGGTGAAGGACAACACGGTCAAACTGACACGTATCTCGATCTCGATCGGGATCGTGATAGTGATGTGGCTGGGCAGCGTGCTGCCTGAAAGTATCATCGCGCGCGGCACGGCGATTTTCTTCGGACTGTGCGCCGCGAGTTTCCTGCCGTTGTATGCGCTGGGATTGTACTGGCGGGGGGTGACTCCCGCGGCGGCCAAAGTCAGCCTGATTTTCGGTTCGCTGGGCAGCCTGCTTTACGCTCTGTTCATCCACGGCAGCGAGGCCAAGCCGCTGGGTGTCTGCCAGATGCTTTTCGGGCAGCCGGTGCTGGCCGAGTTCCCGATGTCGGTGATCGATCCGATCATCGTGGTTTTCCCCTTGAACTTGCTGCTGATTGTTGTGGTCAGCCTGCTCACCACCCCGCAGGACCGTCCGTTCCTGGACAAGCTGTTCAGCCGGGATTGAGGACGATACTCCAAGCGGTAAACAAAGAGCCGGCCCGGAGGTTTTCCGGGCCGGCTTTATTTGCAGGCCGGTTCAGAACACTACCTCCGGGAATTTCCGCTTGAAAGCCTCCAGGTCTGGGGCCAGATTTTCGGAGGTGTTGAACAGGTACAGCGGGTAGAGACGGGCGAAAGTGTGCTCCACTGTCTCCAGGATAGAATCCCCGGCTGCGGACACAGCGGCGGCCGGGACAGTCAGGCCCATGTAGTAGAACTTGCGACGGGTCCACTGGTCGGCCAGCGGAGGCAGGTCCTTGACACGCGAGCGGGTGAAACTCTGGCTTTCGAGCCAAAACTCCTTGAAATTGTCCTGCCCCTGGGTGTAGCGTTCGAATATATCGGGCAGGGCGGCGACATTGGCCAGAAACCTGTCGCGCCATTGGTCCATCTGCGCCCCGCGCCAGGTGCCGATGTAGCAGAACTCGGAGGTCAGACCCACGGCCAGTCCAGGTGCGGTGGTGCGGCGGTGCGCCGAAGGGAAGAACAGGATGTCGACATAGTCGCGGTAGGGGTGCTTGTCTGCGCTGAAACGCGTGTCCCGGTTGATTCGTCCCAGGCAGCGCCCGCTTTTGGGCTGGGTTTCGAGGGCCGGGTCGAGGTGCATGACAAAGGGGGTCAGCGCCACACAGATCGAGCAGAGCTGGTCCCGTACCGACTCCCAGCGCTCGCGGTTCTGCTCGAACCACTGACGGTTGTTGTTCGCACCCAGTGCGGCCATGAACTCGAAGGATTCACGGCTGAAGCCCTGGAAGACTGGAAAATTTTTTTTGACCAAGCCGGGCGCCTTTCATCGAGATGTGTGTTCGGTTGTATGTGCTATTTCTTCCGGGGCGCAGAGGCTTTGTCCCGAGGCGGCTTGTGCACCGCAGCGCAGGCAGAGGAATGGCCTGAGCGCGTTCTCTGGTTCGATTTCCGACGACGAGTCACAGGGGTGCTCCCGGTGGCCCGGGTTAACTATCTCGCTCATGTTTTGACTCCAGAAAAAACTGAGGTTCGGAACAGGGGGGGCCGGCGGGGGCGAAGCCCCCGGCGGCCGCGCATGGGGAGCCTGGGATTGACGGGAGGGACAGGCTGTCGTGCAGGCCTAACCCTTGCCATTACACCTGAATTCCCCGCGCGCGGCCGACGCCCCCGCGCTGGAAGCGCGGGGCGCCGGCCCCCCGTTTGCGTCTTTCAGCTCTTCAGCCCGCGCCCGCCCTTGTCACTGCGTTCCGGGGCGCAGAGGTTCGAGGCGTTACGCGCCCCGGCGCCGCAGACCGCGCAGACATAGGGGCTGGAAAAGGCGCCCTCGGCCCGGCTGGCGCCGGAATGATTCTCCAGGTCGAACTCACACTGGTACAGACGGTTCAGCTCCCCGTCACGACTCTGATCGCTCATCGTCTGCCTCCTCTATCTCATAAGACCGCATCTCGGGCCGTTAACTGCAATTGAGTGTAATTATCATCCCGCCCCTGTTCAACGCCCTTTGGGTAAGGATGTTACCGGGGGTGGTATTGACCGTCAACCGTCTGGCTTCTATATTACTTGAAACTATCGGCAAAGCGAATCAAAATCAATATGGAGGAATTCTTTTGAGTAAGGACCTGAAGCCAGTGCATGAGACTGAAATCAAGGCCTCCTACCATCCCGACCGCTGGAGCAAGGGCCTGGTGAACGCTTCCAGCGGAGCCACGTCCGGTTTCAGTATCGGTGTGGCGCTCTACACCAGCGAGAGTTTCGGCGAAATCCAGGTGCATGACGACCAGGAGGCGGTGTACGTGGTCTCCGGGGTGGGAGAGATTCGTATCGGCGACAAATTCTATCCGGTCGGTCCCGGATCGGCTGCCTACATTCCCAAGGGCACGCCGCACGCCACACGTCGCACCTCGGATGAACCGGTCAAGGTGATCTACGCACACGGGAAGGTCTGAGGACCGCGGAGAGAGAGCCCATGAATTCCAGGGAGAGAGTGCGCACCGCGCTGGCCCACCGCGAGCCCGACCGCGTGCCGATTGACCTGGGCGGCATGACCTCCACCGGGATCGCCGCCCTGGCCTACCACGAGTTGAAAAAGTATCTCGGGATCAAGGAGGGCGCGGTCAGGGTGATCGATGTCGCCCAGATGCTGGCCGCGATCGAGGAGCCGGTGCTCCGCCGTTTGGGGGTGGATGTGGTCCCGCTGCCGCACCATGATGCCGGCTGGGGCTGGGATGTCTGGAACTACCGGGGAGTCAGGAGCTGGCGGCTCAAGGGCTGGCCCGAATTCCAGGTATCGGATTGTCTGAATACCGAGACCGATGCAAACGACAATATATACATTCTGAACGAGCAGGGCCGTCGCGTGGCGGTCAAGCCGGCGGATGGGTTCTATTTCGACCCGCTGCCCGAGGCCCCCGGCGAACTGCCGTCGCTGGAGGATTTCAGCCTGCCATCCTCGCTCAGCCAGGAGCAGCTCCGCTACTACGAGACCACGGCACGAGAACTTTACGAGAACACGGACTACGCGATCCTGGGCCCGGCCCTGGGCTACGGTCTGTTCGGGCTGAACCTGGGCGGCCTGGAGAACTGGCTCTGCTCCCTGGTCGAGCAGCCGGAGCGGGTGGGCGAGCTTCTGGACAAGGCGGTCGAGAGCAACATCGCTGTGATCAGCCAGTTCTGCGAGGTGGGCGCGCAGTATGTCGAGTCGATCATTTTCAGTGATGACCTGGGCACCCAGCACTCGCAGTGGATCAGCGCCGAGCTGTTCCGACAGGTGTTCGCCCCGCGCTACAAGCGGGTGTTCGACTGGATCCACCGGAATACCGGCCTGCGCGTGTTCTTCCACTGCTGCGGCTCGATCCCGGGTCTCATCGAGCCGCTGATCGAGTGTGGGGTGGATATCCTGAACCCGGTCCAGACCAGCGCGGACGGGATGGACCCGCAGTGGCTCAAAAGCACGTTCGGCGACCGTCTGACTTTCTGGGGCGGCGGCGTGGACACCCAGCACGGGCTTCTTTTCAGCTCCCTGGAGGACTTGACCGCGGATGTTCGCCGCCGGGTGAAGATTTTCGGCCCAGGCGGAGGTTACGTGTTCAACCCGATCCACAACCTTCAGCCCGGCAGCGACTCGGCCAGAATAGTGGCCTGCTATGACGCTGCCCGCGAGGCGGGGGTCTATCACTGATAGCGCCGTGATGGTCTCTGCGGCGCAGCTCAGCCTGGAGTGTGCCTGATGGTCAAATCGATCCGTACGGCCCGCAAGGGAATAAGCTGGATGCTGGAGAACCTGGAAGCCGACTTTGTCAGCTGGAAGAAAGTTTTCGGCCTGCCGCTGCTCCACATTTCGTCGAAAACCGCCCGCGGCGTGGTGGCGGTCGGAGAGCGGGCCTACGGCGTGGTGGCGGTGGGCAAGCTGGCGGTGGGAGCCGTGGCCACCGGGGCGGTCAGTTTCGGCATCCTCGCCACCGGGGCGATCTCGTTGGGTCTGGCCGCAGCCTCCGGCGCCGTGGCGCTCAGCCTGGGACGGGCCAGCGGGGCGATCGCTGTCGGCAGCCGGGCCAGCGGGGCCATGGCCATGGGTCGTCAGGCCAAGGGGCCGATCACTTTCCAGCTGCCGGAATGCGAGCCCCGGACCGTGATCGAGGAATACGAGGAGAAGATGTACGACTGAGAAGGCCACGGCTGTTCCCGTGGCTTCAAACAGATATAGACGGCCCTGTCCGAGCTGTTTCACCTCACGCGGTGAACTCGAACAGGGCTGTGCTGTTTTCCAGGCAGGCGGCGGCCACGGCCTCGGCTGTCTCCCCCCGTATCTGCGCGATTCGCTCCGCGGAAATGGGCAGCATCCAGGGCTCGCAGCGGCCGCCCCGGTGCGGGATCGGGGCCAGGTACGGGGCGTCGGTCTCCAGCAGAAGCCGGTCAGCGGGAATGCGCCGCACCACCGCCTGGTTGGAGTAGTTCCTGAACGTCACCATTCCGCCCAGCGAGAACCAGCAATCCAGGGTGATAAACCGCTCCAGCTCCTCCAGCGTGCCGGCGTAGCAGTGCACCATCCAGGGGGCGTGGTGGCCGCGCGCGGCGCGTTCCTCCAGGAGCGAGGCCATTTCGGGGTAGGCCTCGCGGCAGTGCAGCACCGCGGGCAGGCTCAGGCTGTCGGCCAGGTCGAGCTGGGCCTCCAGGGACTTGAACTGCGCTTCGCGCGGGCTGTGCATGTAGTGGTAGTCGAGGCCCGTTTCGCCGATAGCCACCACGCGGCTGTCGGCGGCCAGGGAGTCGAAAAAGGCCAGCATGCTGTCCGTAAAGTGCGAGGCCTCGTGCGGGTGCAGGCCCACGGTAACACGGAGGCAGTCGTGCCGGGCCGCCTGCTCCAGGGCCTTCACGCTCGTTTTGTCATCCGCGCCCACGTTGACTATGCGGGTCACTCCGGCAGCGCAGGCGCGCTCCAGCACGGCTTCCAGGTCGGAGTCAAAGGCCGGGTCGTTCAGGTGGGCGTGCGTGTCGATGTATTCCAGGCTCATACTTTCCGTGTTTTTCAATTCCTTTTTGTAATGCTCCTCGATACAGGCAGCGGTCTTTCTTATGTCACTGTAGGGGCGGACCCATGTGTCCGCCCGGTCGCACACGCGGGTGCGACCCCACATGAAACAAAGCACACCGGCCAGCTCACTTTACCAGTTTCGACACCGCCCGGAACTGCTCCGTGCCGGCGCACTCCAGCAGTTCGAACAGGGCCGCCTCAGTGCTCGTGATCGTGGCCCCGGCGCGGGCCAGACGCTCCAGGGCTACTCGTCGGTTCTCCGGGTCGCGCGAGGAGACGGCGTCCGCTGCCACATGCACCCGGTAGCCGGCGGCCAGAAGGTCGTGCACGGTCTGGCTCACGCACACATGCGCTTCCACACCGCAGACCAGCACCGTTCCCCTTGCCGCGGCTTTGAGGCAGCCAGCGATTGTCGGTTCGCCCAGGCAGGAGAAAGTCAGCTTCTCGCGCAGGCAGGAGTCCTCCAGCAGCTCGCGCAGCGGGGCCACCGTGGGGCCGAGGCCCTTGGGGTACTGCTCCGTGGCCAGCACCGGCAGACCCAGCACGCCGGCGCCCTGGATCAGGCGGCGGATGTTGAGCGTCACCCGCTCGGCGTTGTCGATCACCGGCATCAGGCGCTCCTGGACATCCACTACCAGAAGAAGTGTCCGGCGGCTGTCGAGCAGACCGGAATGACGGGTATACTCATGTTCTGGCATGCTGAACCTCCTTCTGGCAGCCTGACAGGAATGCGTTTCAGTCAATCCGAAAGGCCAAATATCCGGAGGATAGACCCTCCCGGGAGCAGCCGGTCAGCCGGACCGGTCCGTGCTCAGATTTCCCGTCCCGGCCGAATCACGCCGCCGCGCGGGATTATCACCACCCCCGAGCGCACGTAGTACCCGTCCCCGTCCTCATCCGGCCGACCCTCCCACGAGCGTATCTTCACCCCGTCGCCAATGCGGGTGTTCTTGTCGATAATCGCGTGCTCGATGGTCACGTTGCGGCCGATACCCAGCGGGATGTCGCAGGGCGCGCCTTTTTCGGCCTCCAGCGAGTCTTCGCGGTCATAGTAGTCGGCCCCCAGGATCAGGCTGTCACGGATGTGCGTGCCCTCGTTGATCATCTGGCGGATGCCCACGATGCTGTGATGGATCTCGGCGCGGTCGACCACGCTGCCCTCGCACAGGATCGCCCGCTCGACCTGCCCGCCGTTGATTTTCACCCCTGGCAGGTAGCGCGGATGGGTGTAGATCGGCCATTCCTCGCGGTAGAAATCGAACGGCGGCAGCGGGTCGGTCAGCCGCAGGTTGGTGTGGTAATAGGCCTCGATGGTCCCGATGTCCTCCCAGTACCCGTCGTAAACGTAGGCGAACGTGCGCTTGGAGCGGACCGCCTCGGGGATCACCTCGCGCCCGAAATCGGTGTGCGAGTAGTTGTTCAGCATTTCAAGCAGGGTGCTCTTGTTGAATACGTAGATGCCCATCGAGCCCAGGTGCTTGCGACCGGCCGGGTCGATGCCGAAGCTGGCGATTGTCTGCTCGCTCGACTGCATCTGGCGCTGCACGGCCGGATCCTTGGGCTTTTCCACGAAATTGACAATCCGCGCGTTCTCATCCAGCTGCATGATCCCCATCCGGCTGACATCCTGCTCGGGCAGCGGGATCGTGCTCACCGTGACCTCGGCGTTCCGGTCGGCGTGGAATTGCAGGATGCGGCGGTAGTCCATGGAGTAGAGGTGGTCTCCGGACAGGATCAGCACGTACTTGATGTTCCACTCGACTATATAATGCAGGCTCTGGCGGATCGCATCCGCGGTGCCCTGGAACCACTGTGTGTTGGTCGGGGTCTGCTCAGCCGAGAGCGGCTCGACGAAACCCTCGGAGAAACGGTCGAAACGGTAGGTCGAGAACAGGTGCCGGTGCAGGCCGGTGGAGAGGAACTGCGTGGCGACAAATATCTTCATTACGTTGGAGTTGATGCAGTTGGAAACCGGGATGTCGATCAGGCGGAATTTGCCCGCCAGGTTGATCGCCGGCTTGGCGCGGGCCAGGGTGAGCGGGGCGAGCCTTGTGCCGCGTCCTCCTCCGAGTATAACCGCCAGGGTGTCACGGTTCCAGACCATATAGCGGCTCCCTTCGTTTGTAATCCATCCATGCGGCGAGCAGACTGCAGCGGGTGATGCTGTACTAATTTACTCGACGCCTCTGTCCAGTCAAGGACAGCGCGCGGCCCGCGGAGGGCCTTTGTGCGGGCTTGCGTTATCCGGGCCGCGCGGCTATTATTCGCTCCGGCCCGACTCGGCTGCCGTCGATTGCACCCATGCTGAAATCCGGATGGTAATGATGAATATGGATATTCCACAGTGGACTGAATTCGCCTGCAACTGCCTCGGGGCGTCCGGGGAGGTCACGTTCCGGCTTCTGGCCGGGGACGGCTCCACGCGCAGGTTCTACCGCGTCGGGGGGCTCGCGCGGCCCGCGGTGCTGATGGTGAACCCCGACCCGCCGAGTCACGAGCAGCGCGGCGTGGATGAGAACGAAACCTGGGTCTATCTGGCCGGACTGTTCCGCAGCCTGGGGGCTGGAGCGCCGGAGGTTTACGGGTTCGCGCGCGAGGCCGGCCTGATCCTGATCGAGGACCTGGGCGACTGCCTCCTTCAGCAGGCGGTGGAGGAACATGGGACCGGATCGGCCTGGACCGCGGCGGTATACCGCCGCTTGCTGGAAACCTTGCTCGTGATCCAACTGGATGGTTTCAGCCGCCTGGAGCCGGATCGTCTGTTCAACTGCGACTATTGCCCGGAGTTCATGTTCCGCTGGGAGGGAATGTACTTTGCGACCCAGTTCGCCGGCCGCCTGTGCGGGTGCAGCGACCCGCACCTGGAGCACGACCTGCGTCGCCTGGCCGAGGCCGCCGGAGCGCGGATGCGACTCCAGGTGCTCATCTACCGCGATTTCCAGAGCCGTAACGTGATGCTCGGGCCGCGGGAAAGCCTGCGTCTGGTTGATTTTCAGGGCGCGCGCCCCGGGCCTCCGGCCTACGATGTGGCAAGCGCCCTGTTCGACCCTTACGTGTGCCTGGGCGAGCCCCTGCGACGGGAACTGGTCGGGTATTACGGTGACCTGCTGGCGAACCGCGACCTGGAGCTGGCGGATCAGTTCAGCGCGCAGTTTCCGTTTGTCGCCGCCCACCGCCTTATGCAGGCCCTGGGAGCTTACGCCAAGCTGACCCTGGTCGACGGTAAGAGCGAGTTCCTGCGCTACGCCCCGCGCGGCCTGGCGGACCTGAGTCATCTTCTGGAGGGACCGGAGTTCGCACCCTTCGCGTCCCTGCGGCGGACCGTGGCGCGTCTGGAACCCCCATCCGCTGTCTGAAGTTCAGCCGAAACAAGGAGCCTTGTCCCATGCTGAAAATGCTTGCCTCCCTTTGCGCGATTCTGGCCCTGGCGTTGTCCTGCAGCCATCCCACCGGGCAGCAGGACGGTGCTCCGGTGGAGAGTGCGGCCGCCCCTGCCGCGGTCCATCCCTCAGTAGCCTGGATACTGGCCTGCCGGGCCGGTAACGGCGGGTTCGGCTGTTATCCCGGCGACAGCGCGTTCACCAGCCGCACCGGCATGGCCCTGGAGGCGCTGCAGGCGTTGGGTGCGCTGGAGGGTCTGGAGGGCAAGGACGAGCTTATCGCCTGGCTGCGAGCCCGTCAGCAGCCGGATGGCGGGTTCATCGAGGCGGCGGACTACTACCTGGGCAAGAAATTTCCCTGGGGCTCGATCAGCGCCCTGGAGCCGACCTACTGGGCCGCGCGGGCGCTGAACCTTCTTGGAGCGGCCCCGGCCGATCCTGAGGCCGCGGCGGGTTTCGTGCGGGCGCGCCTGAAACCCAACGGCGGCTATGACGCCTACGAGTACGCCTGGGGCGGCGCGCCGGAGGCGCTCTACACTACATACTGGGCTGTCGGGGCGCTGAAAGAGCTGGGGCAGGCCGTGCCCGATTCCACCCGCACAGTGGAATGGGTGCGCTCTCAGCAGCGCACGCGCGGCGGTCGAGGCGGGTTCGCCCTGAGCGATGACTTTTTCAACTTTTCCTCAGTGGCGGGCACGTATTTCGGCGTGGCCACACTCGGCCTTCTGGGAGCCGCTCCCGAGCGCCCGGCGGCGGTGCGCTCGTTCCTGCTCAGCAGCTACGGTCAGGAGCCGGACGGCGGGTTTGAGCTGGGCCACGGGGACAACTGGAACAACTACGACCACTACTCGCGCATGCACGACTCCTGGTGCGCGGTGGATGTTCTGGCCCGCTTGGGGACGCCGCTTTCCGACAGCGACAGCTCCCGCGCCGGTCGTCCGGCCACCGACTGCGCCGCCTGGATCGCGAGCTGCCAGAACGCGGACGGCGGTTTCGGGCGGTTCGGGGTGACCGACCAGACCCCGCTGCTGCCGGCCTCCGAGATGCTGCCCACCTGGGCCGCAGTGCTGGCGCTCAAACGTCTGGGCGCGGCGGTCCCCGTGCCGGCGCACCCGGTCGCCCCGAGCCGGGAGTTTACTCCGCATGTCCCGGCCAACCGTCACCCTGTGGTGGACTGCGGCGACCCATGCGAGGTTCAGGCTTACCGCCGCCTGGCCCTGCCCGTGTACGAGCATTTCCTTGCCGCCACGGGCAGCCGGCTCAAAGCCCTGCAAATGGTCAATCGCTGGGCGCGGGCCGCGGTGGGACCCGAGAACGGGGCCTGGCTCACCGGCGGGCGCGGCATCCTGATGCACGGCTGGGGCCAGTGCGGGGCGATGAGCTGGCTGCTGCAGGGTTTGCTCACCAGTATCGACTATGCATCCAGGGCCAGTTTCGTGATCGGGGATGTCAATCTGGAGGTGCTGGTGCCGCAGGGAGCCGACAGCAGCGCGCACTGGTGCCTGCTTATCCCGTTCACCAACGAGATGCCCGACCCGGGAGTGGCGGCCTCGGATGGCAGCCGCAACGGCTGGAGCGCCCTGGACCTGGCCGTGGACTACCGCCTGCGAAAGGACAACCTCAACTATCCCTCGCGCACGCGGCTGGGCGACCACCTGTTCAACACGGTACGGATCGAGACCATCGACGTGACAACGGGAAGCTGGGGAACTGAATACGTCCTGGACAGCCTGACCACCTACAGCAGCCCGGTGGTCGAAAAACTGTACCCGAACGGAAGCTACTGAGCCTCAAGGGCGGGCTTCTGCCCCCTCTGACTTGACAAGCGCGCCGCGTGCGGGAATATTGAGGTATACTTTCGGCCGGCAGTTATTTTTCAATGTATGAAAAGGACATTCGCTGGATGTTCAGGAGCATAATCAGGGATTTCAAGTCGATCAAGATGAACGACCCGGCAGCCAAGAACTGGGTTGAAACAATACTGTGCCACACCCCGTTCCACGCGATCCTGCTCTACCGGTTCGCGCACTGCCTGCACCACTGCCATATCCCGGTGCTGCCGCGGTTCATCACTGTGCTGGGGCGGTTCTGGGCCGGGGTGGAGATCCATCCCGGGGCGAAGATCGGCGACTGGTTTTTCATCGACCATGGCACCGGGGTGGTGATCGGAGAGACGGCCGAGATAGGGGAGCACTGCGTGCTGTTCCACGGAGTGACCCTGGGCGGCACCGGGCATTTCACCGGCAAGCGCCACCCGACCCTGGGCAACAACGTGCTGGTGGGCACCTCGGCCACCCTGCTGGGGCCGATCAGGGTGGGAGACAATGTGAAAGTGGGGGCCGAGACCGTGATAATCAACCGCGACGTGCCCTCGGACTGCACGGTGGTGGGCGCGCCGGGCGTGATAGTCAAGCGCGGCGGCTGGAAAGTTCACGAGACTCTGCCCCTGGCTCACTACCATGAGGGTGAGGAGCAGGTCACAGAGGGTGGTGAATGACACAGTCTGTCGATTCGAACGAGGCCGCTCCAGGCGCACTGGGGCGGCCTTTTTATTGCCTGCCCGGGTGCCGGCCTGAAATGAAACGAATAGGACTTATGAAAGAAATTAAATGAACATTCTTTTTCACGGCTGGTATTATTCTTAGAAATGATTTATAATCAGGTAAATCGAAAAAACCCGTATGAAAGCTTTCAAAATCCCGCCACGCGTATGTTTCTTTACCGCTGCCAGGAGAGACCGATGCACAAAGCGATCTGTGTGTTCCTTCTCCTAATGGGCGTCCTGCTGGCCGGTTGCGGCTCCGATTCCGGCCCGGCGGCCCCGGTCGTGGTCCCGCTCCGGAGCGCCGACCTGCTCGGCGCCTGGAAAGTGACTGTCTCACCCCTTACCTTGGAATTGAAAGACATGCAGGTCCAGCCTGTGACCCATTCGCTCTCCAACGTGAGATTCGAGCTGACAGTCGAGGAGGCCTCCTACAGGCTGACTGCAGAGAGCAATTCGGGTTCTGTTTCCTACAGTGCTGAGGAGTGGGGGTTCTGGGAAATCGGGGACGCTCAGGCCGGCCGGGTGAATTTTTCGCCCCAGCACCTCGAAAAGACTCTCATCCAGGAACTGGACCAGCGCCGGGTGACCGAAAAGATGAGCGGCACGGGGACAGACTGGACCTGCCTGGCCGCCTCCGGCGACTCGTCGCTTCAACTGAAAAGCATGCCTTCCCTGTTCGATCTGAGCACGACCAACCTGAGCCTGAACCTTCTGCCGGATTGAGCGGCGGGCCGGACTGTTGCGGAGAGCCATTTCCGGACAAAAAAGGGGTGCGGCAAGCCGCACCCCGGTAGAAAGCCATTCCATTTCCGCTCTGTTTACAGCAGTTTCTTGATCTTCTCTTCGAAATAGTCCTTCGACTGCAAACCCATCACCATGTCCACGATATTGCCCTGACGGTCAATCACGAAAGTGGTCGGGATGCCGTTAAATACCCCGTAAGCGTTGACCGCCTCCATGGTTGCCATGACCACCGGGTAGTTCACCCCGTTCTTGGCCATGAATTCCTTGACTACCTCCGGACCACCACGATCCACCGAGATTCCGATCATCTGGAAGCCTTTGTCCTTGTAGGCGTCGTACAGGGCGATGAAATCCGGGATCTCGCGCACGCAGGGCGGGCACCAGGTGGCCCAGAAATCGACTATCACCACCTTGCCCTTGTAGTCGGCCAGGGCCATCGACCCGCTGCCGTCCACCTTATCCAGGCTGAAAGGCGGAGCGGGCTTGAGGTCCGCGGGTGCGGTGCTTTCGGGGGCTTGGGCTGCGGCGGTCTGCTCCTGCTTGCTGCCCGAGGCGCCGCAGGCCAGGGCCAGCACTGCCAGCAGGGCCGGTGCGGCCAGTTTTCTGGCGAATTTCATCCGGTTCTCCTTTGCTTGTGGGAGCGTTATTTAAAAGTTCTGTTCGTCCTCTGTCAGCCGAGCTTAAGAAGCCCGGGGAACCACTGTATTAAGTATTGGCTGAGGATGGAGAACATGTCAAGAGCGAGCAGGACGCCGATGGCGATGAGGAACACCCCAGAGGCCAGTTCCACGGCTCTCATGTGACGGCGCAGGCTGCGGTAGAAACCGAAGAAGCCGTTGATCGCCAGACCGGTGGCGATGAAAGGCAGGCCCAGCCCCAGCGAGTAGACCGCCAGAAGGGTCATCCCCTGGCCCACGCTGCCCTGTTGCGCGGCCAGAGCCAGGATCGCGCCCAGGATCGGGCCGATGCAGGGGGTCCAGCCAAAAGCGAACGCCGCTCCCACCAGGAACACGCTCAGCGCGCCCAGCGGGTTTTCGCGCACCTGGATGCGTTTCTCGTACTCCAGGAACCCGAGCCGGAACAGACCGGTCATGTGCAAGCCCAGGATGATAATGAGGCCGCCGGCCACCCGGTTGAACCAGATCCGGTTGGTGAAAAGAATGCGGCTGATGAACGAGGCCCCGGCGCCTAACAGCACGAACACGGTTGTGAACCCGAGCACGAACACCAGGGTCTGGAAGAACACTCGCAGAAGCCTGTTGCGGCGGGCGGCGCTGTCCTGCAGTTCCTCCACGCTCATACCGGTGATAAACGAGATGTAAGCCGGGATGAGCGGCAGCACGCAGGGGCTGATGAAAGAGAACAATCCGGCGGAGAAAGCGGTCAGGATGGAGACACTTCCCATGTGACTGGCTCCGGGGCTCGGGGTGAGCCGCTGTCTTGCCGACAGCGGTGCGGTGTCAGAACGGGCGCTTGCGGCTGAAAACTCTCTGCGCAATCGATTTACCGCCCTGCGCCAGGTCGTCGATCAACGAGTAAAGGGTGGGGGTGATGACCAGGGTAAGAAAAGTCGAGGTGGTCATCCCGCCCAGGATAGCCAGCCCCACCGGACCCCACATCGCGGCGCGGCCCTCGGCCGGTCCGAAGATGCCGGGCGCGAGCAGCGGCGCGCACATCGGCAGGAGCGACAGCACCGTGGTCATGGCGGTCATAAGTATCGGGCGAAGGCGTTTCTGAACGGCCTGGAGGATGGCATCCCGCCGCGCCAGGCCCTGGCCGCGCAACTGGTTGATGTAGTCGACCAGGATGATCCCGTTGTTGACCACCAGGCCGCAGACTATGATTATCCCGATGTAGGAGATGCCGCCCAGGTTGGTCTTGGTGGCGACAAAGATCAGCGCCACCCCGATCATGGCGAACGGCACCGAGAGCAGGATCGTGAATGGGTGGATGAAGGATTCGAACAGCGCGGCCAGCAGGATGTAGATCATGATTAGAGACAGAATGATCGCAAAGCGTGAATCGCTCTCGGTCTCGACCATGTTCTGGTAGTTGCGGCCCAGGCTCCAGACATAGCCGGGGGCCATCTTGAAGTTGGCCATGCGTTTCAGGACCTCGTTGCTCAGGCTGTAGAGCCCGCCGCCGGTGCGCATCGGCACATAGACCTCCACCGTGTAAAGGCGGTCGTTCTTCTCGATGTTGCGCGGGCCGCGACCCAACTCGACTGTGGCCAGGTTTTTCAGGTCGCGCATCTGTCCGCCGGGGCCGTAAAGCTCCAGGGTTTCCAGGCGTTCCAGGTTGAGACGGTCCTTCTCGTCAAGACGCATGTTGATATTTATCTCGCGCTCGGCGGCCTTGAACCGTCCGGCCGGACGGTTGCCCAACTGCGAACTCAGGGTGGTAGCAACCTGCTGGGCGCTGATCCCGCTGGTGGCGGCCCGGTCGCGATCCACCATCACCCGCACCTCCTGCTCGCCGCGTTCGGTGCTCAGGTCGATGTTGTCCACTCCCGGGATGTCGCTCAGCAGGCGGCGCACGTTTTCGGCGTAGGTCTGCAGAAGCTCCATGCGCTCGCCGCTCAGGTCGATCTCGAGCACGTCACCGCTGCCGCCGTGCTGATGGTCATAACGGTAAGTGAATCCCGGTTTTTCGGGCAGCAGCGCCTTGACCGCTGTTACCAGTTCGGCCGTGGAACGGCTGCCTTTTTTCACGTCCGTGAAATATATCTGGAAACTGCCGTCATTGCGCCGTCCCATGCTCAGGTTGTTGCTCACCGAGGCGATCTCCAGCTCGTCCTTGTGCGCCAGAAGGTCGGCCTCGATTCCTTTCATCACCTTGGATGCCTGCTCCATCGTGTAATTGTGGCTGACCTCCACATTGATGAACATGCGGCGTTCGGGGCTGTACTGCTGGCCCTCCTTGTCAATCATCCCGTACAGCTTGAAAATGCCCACCATGATGCCGGCCACAGCCAGAATTGTCAGCAACCGGTGGTGCAGGGCGCGGGTGACCAGCCAGGTGAAAAACCCGTTCAGCCGCGGGAAAGCGCGCTCCTTGCCCGGATCCAGCTTTTTCACCACCCGGGCCGACAGCAGCGGCACCACGGTGAAAGCCACAAACAGGCTGGCCAGCGAGACCACGCAGAACACCACCCCGAAATCGCGCATGAAACGCATCACACCGTGGCCCCCGGCCAGGAAAATCAGCGGCAGGAACACGATGATGTTGGTCAGGATCGAAGCCATCACCGCCAGGCCCATCTCGCTCGAGCCCTCGATGGCGGCCTCGACCGGTCCGAGTTTCTTCTCGCTGCGTATGCGGAAAATGTTCTCCAGCACCACGATGGCCGGGTCGACCACAATTCCGATCGCGTAGATCAGGCCCATCATCGAGATGATGTTCAGGGTCAGCTCGCTGTTGAACGGGGCCATGCGCGAAAGGTACATGAAAAAGAACGTACAGATGATCGAGACCGGGATGGCGATGGAGATGACCATCGTGTTGCGCAGGTTGCCCAGGAAAAAGATCAGCACAGCTATAGCCAGTGCCGCGCCGATCAGGCCCGCGCTTTTCAGGCTGTCGATGCTGCTGGTTATGGCCTCGGACTGGTCCCAGTAGATCTGGTAGTCCAGGGCCGCGAAGCGCGGGTCGGCCTTGATCTGGTCGAGGGTGGCGATCACCCGCTTGTTGACATCTATTATATTGGCGTTGGAGGTCTTGCGTATCGCCATCGACACGGCGTCCCGGGCGTTCAGGCGCGAGAACCAGCGCATCTCCGGGAAATCGTACCGCACGTTGGCCACCTGCTCCAGGCGCAGGCCACGCGAGTTGAGCGGCAACTGGGCGATCTCGTCGATGGTGCGGAACTGCCCGACTGCGCGCAGGTTGTAGCGCCGTCCCCCGCTGACCACGTTGCCGGCCGGGACATTCGTGTTGCCGTTGCGCACCGCGCTGGTGAGCTGGCGTGCATCGATCCGCGCCGCGCGCATCATGTCCATGTCCAGGTCGATCCAGATGCCTTTCTGCTTGAGGCCGTCGACCTCCACGTTGGCCACGCCCTCCACCGCGAGCAGGCGCTTTTCCACCACCTCGGTGATCACCTGCTCCAGCAGGTTTGGGTCGCCTTTCCAGGTGAGACCGAAGTTGAGGATCGGCCAGTCGGTGGTCTGCCAGCGGAAGATGCGGGGCGGGTCGAGCAGATCATCCGGCAGGTCGGGCATCACGCGGTCGATCCGGTCGCGCACCTCCATCGAGACCATGTCCATGTCCCGTCCCTCCTCGAACTCCAGGCTGACCGAGGCCCCGCTGGCCGTGCTGTTGGAACGCATGGACTTGAGGCCCGGCACCGTGCCCATGATCTCCTCGAGAGGCCGGGTGATAAGACGCTCGACCTCCTCGGGGTTGGATCCCTGGTAGGAGGTGAAAATGCGCAGGTTGGGGCGGTTGATATCCGGCAGAAAAACGAGCGGGATACGGTTAACGCTGAGCAGCCCGAGCACGATTGCGCTCAGGATCAGCATTGTGGTGGTGATGGGCCGGTTGACGGCGAATTCTGACAGTTTCATATCGTTAACCGGCCTTCACCGGCTGTAACAGGCTTAATTTGTTCTCTGCCGCGTCCGGCTCACTGCGCCACGGCAGGCGCGGCGGGGCTGAAATCGCGGTTGCGCTGCTCGGCACCGGAGGACAGTTTGACCGGCGTGCCCTCGCTCAGGTTCTCCTGGCCGATCAGAACCACTTTCTCCTGCGGTGACAGCCCCGATAGCACCTCGAGGGTGTCGCCCTGCTGGATGCCGATCTCGATCGGGCGGCGGTGCACGTGCAGCGAGTCATCCACTACGAACACCTCGGGGGTGTCGCTGTCCGGCAGCAGGGCTTTGCGGCTGATCACCATCACATCCGGGTGGGTCTCGGTGAGGATGAACACCGAGCAGAACATCCCCGGCTTGAGTTCGTCGTAGCCCTCGGTCAGGTGGACTGTCACCTTGATCGTCCCTGTGGTCGGGTCGACCACGGGCGAGATCATCTCCACCTCGCCGGCGAAACGCCGTCCCTGGATCATCTCGCTCTCCACCTCCACGTGGTCGCCCACGTTGATCCGGGCCATTTCCTTTTCCGGCACGTAGACCCGGGCCAGCAGCTTGCTCATGTCCGCCATGTTGAACAGGATCATGTTGGTGCGGATCATGCTGCCTACCTCGATGAAACGCTTGGTGACCATGCCGTTGAACGGAGCGGTGATCGTGGCGTAGCGAAGGTTGAGCTCGGCGCGCTCGTAACGCGTGCGGGCGGTCTCGTACTGGTAGCGGCTGTTGTCGACCAGCTCTTTGCTGGTCAGCTCTTTCTGAAGCATCAGGGTGTCGCGGGCGTAGTTGCTGCGGGTGTTGTCCAGTTGGGCGCGGGCCTCGTCCAGGGCCAGCCGGAGCTGGTCACGGTCCAGGCTGGCCAGCACCTGGTCACGTTTCACCAGGTCACCCTCTTCCACGTTCAGGCTGACCAGTTGTCCCTCGACCCGGGCCACGATATCGACCACGCGCAGGGCCTCCAGGTGGGCGTTGCCGAACACGTAGCTCGCCAGCTCGGTGCGCCAGGGGGTGGCGGCATCCACGGGCACGGCCTCCAGAGTCCCGGCCTTGTCCCCGAGGCTCTGACGGCCGGACTGAGCGGCGCGCTGGCCTTTCCCGGGCTGGCCTGTCTCACCCTCCGCTTTCCTGGAACAGGCGGCAAAAACACTCAGGGCGGTCAGCACCGCCAGAAGGATCAGGGCTGTTTTTCGCTTTGTTCTCGTTCTCAAGACTATCGCCTCTGTTTATCCGTTGTCTGCAGTCCACGGGGACCGGCCCGTGCGCCGTCGTGCTCGGTATAATTACACCGCCGACAGCGTCACGGTTACAACTAAGCGGCCGATCCCGCACCTAACACCTCTCAGAAATGCTCCTCGATGTAGGCCGCTGCGGTGTCCAGGTCTTTCAGTATTTTGGTGCAGAAACGCACCATCCAGGGGTTGCAGTCCTGGAAAGTGAAAGGGCTGAACGCGATGACGAAGCGGCCCAGGTCGTGGGAGGCGTAGAACACCTCCATGGCCGTACCCATCGAGGGCTTGCAGTAGTTGACCAGCACGATGTCACAGTCCGTTATGTCCTGCAGGTCGAAACTGACTATCTCGTTGGCGCTGTCCACCTCGCGGTCCTTGAAATTGCGCCGCAGCGGGTCGAGCAGTGTGAACCGCGGACTGAACAGCTCCTTGGCCCGTTCGCGCCAGGTGACGCTCTCCTCGGGGGAGGCATCCATGATCGGGCCGCACAGATAGACAGTGCGCTCTTTTTTCTGTCGGGTGGCCATCGTTCGCGCTGGACCTTCCCTCGATGATTGTTCCGGGCCTGTAGAAAAAAATGTAGAGATTCAATTTACATAAGAAACGAGTGTCTTTGCAACCCAAACAGGGTTTTCAATTCCCGCGGGGAAAAACCCTAATTCATTCCAAGATAAGAAAAAAGGGGCACGGCCTGCCATGCCCCTTTCCCGGAATCTGTTTCAACGCCGGCTGCAATCACATCTTTACGCTCACGGCCAGGATCAGCACGCCATCCCCGTGGCTCGGACCCCCGAGCAGGAACATCCCGCCATCGGCCACCCGGGTCACCATCTCGATTGATTTTTCCTTCGAGTCGCGCGGGGCCAGTTTCACCTTGAGCCGGATCTTTCCGTTGTCCTCTACTTCCTCGGCCGTGAGGGTGAGCTTGTTATCGCCCAGCAGGGTCAGGCTGCTCGGCTGGGAGAACGACGCGTTGAGCTGGTAGGAATTGCTCAGGTGATAGGTGGTGTAGTTCAGCTTGTCGAGGTCCTTTTTCAGGGCTTTCAGCTCGCTGTCCAGGCCCTGCCCCGACTTGTCGGCCAGGATTTCGAGGACCGTGATCCGGCAGCGGCGCGACTCCTGAGCGGCCAGCGGCGTGGCGGAGGCCAGGCTGAGCATGAGCAGGGCAGAACAAATCAAGAGCGGGCGCAGCA
>CAYLSM010000010.1:0-40886 GCA_964386505.1 uncultured Gemmatimonadales bacterium | reverse complement strand
AAAAAGCCGACCTGGTGATCGAGGATGGGCGCACGTTCCAGGGCAGCTCCTTCGGGGCCGAGGGCGAGACCATCGGCGAGGTGGTGTTCAACACAAGCATGACCGGCTACCAGGAGATACTGTTCGATCCCTCCTACCGCGGCCAGATCGTGACCATGACCTACCCGCACATCGGCAACACGGGAGTCAACCTGACCGACCTGGAGAGCGACCGCATCCAGACCGCCGGGTTCGTGGCCCGCGAGTATGTGGACAACCATTCCAACTGGCGCACCACGGCGAGCCTGGACGAGATGATGCGCGAGCAGGGCGTGGTGGGCATCGAGGGGATAGACACCCGCGCGCTCACCCTGCACATCCGCGAAAAAGGCGCGATGAAGGGTATCATCTCCAGCGTGGATTTTAACTACGAATCCCTGATGAACAAGCTGTTCAAGGCCCCGGGCATGGTGGGCCGCGACCTGGTGAAAGACGTCACCACGCCCAAGAGCTTCATCTACAAGCCCGGCTGCGACCCCGAGTCCTCGGTGGATTACTACACCTACACCCTGGACACGCCGGAGAACCTGGCCGCCTGGCGCCCGGACGACAAGACCGAGGGCAAGCACTATATAGTGGCCCTGGACTGCGGGATCAAGCTCAACATGCTGCGCATCTTCTCGTTCTTCAACTGCGTGGTGCTGGTTGTCCCGGCCACCTATGGCGCGGCCGAAATACTGAGCCTCGACCCGGACGGTCTGTTCCTGTCCAACGGCCCCGGCGATCCCGAAAGCCTCACCTATGTGATCAAGACCGTGCGCGATGTCATCCGGCTGCGGCCCGAGTTGCCGGTGTTCGGCATCTGCCTGGGCCACCAGATCCAGGCCTGGGCTTTCGGCGGCAAGACCTACAAGCTCAAGTTCGGCCACCGTGGAGCCAACCACCCGGTGCTCGACCTGGCCACCGGCAAGATCGAGATCACCACCCAGAACCACGGTTTCGCCGTGACAGGGCACAAGAACTCGCAGGGAGTCTGGGAGATCGAGGGCTGTCCCGACCTCGAGGTGACCCATATCAACCTGAACGACAACACCATCGAGGGGTTCCGTCACAAGACGTTGCCCGTGTTCTCGGTCCAGTACCATCCCGAATCCAGCCCCGGCCCGCACGACAGTTGGTATCTGTTCAAGCGGTTCATCGGGCTTATCGAACAGCAAAAACAGTCCGAGGTGCAGACAGTCGCCTGATTCCGGGCTGCGGCTGCACCGGGAGCGACCCCGGTTGACTACCAACCAGAAATGGCTCCTCGGTATTTTCCTGGGCGTGTTTGTCCTGGCCGGCGGGATAATCTTTGTCATGGCCATGGCCGCCCTGGTCTCGACCTCCAGCATGGAACTTAGCGACTCGTTCGGCAAGCGGGTCGGGGTTCTGGAGCTGTCGGGCGTGATCGACGACTCGCAGCCGTTCATCCGCCAGATCAAGACGTTCCAGGAGGATGACGGAATCCAGGCGGTGGTGGTGCGGGTGGAAAGCCCGGGCGGGGCGGTGGCCCCGAGCCAGGAAATCTACCAGGCCCTGGCCGCCCTGCGCGAGAAGAAGCCGGTGGTGGTTTCGATGGGCTCGATTGCGGCCTCGGGCGGCTATTATGTCTCCTGCGGGGCCGACTCGATCGTGGCCGCGCCGGGTACGCTGACCGGCTCGATCGGGGTGATACTCGAATTCCCCGAGCTGGATGAGGTGCTCAAGAAAGTGGGTGTGCGCTTCGAGGTAGTCAAGAGCGGCCCCCACAAGGACATCGGCTCGCCGTTCCGTCCGATGACCGATGAGGAGCGCCAGATCATGCAGTCGATGGTGGACGATGTCTACGAGCAGTTCGTAGAGGTGGTGAGCAGTGAGCGCGGGCTGGACCCGGACACGGTGCGCACTTTTGCCGACGGACGGGTGTTCAGCGGCCGTCAGGCGCTCGAGCTGGGTCTGGTGGATGCCACCGGCTCGCTGCAGGATGCGGTGGACATGGCCGGGCGGATGTGCGGTCTGGGAGAGAACCCGAAAATCAGCCGCCCCAAGAAGCCCCGTCCCTCGCTGATAGACCTTCTGACCCAGACCGCCAGCACGCTGAACGACCCGCTGGCCGCGGTCGGCTCGCCCAGGCTCATGTATATGTTCCGTTGAGCCGGCGGACCTGCGGGTGTGAACCGCTTCGCACATCTTGCTGACTCGGGCCGGATAACGGCGTTGATGCGCGTTCCGGCCATATTGCTGACCTAAGACCATCCCATCCATGAAGGAGGTTGTGAGCTATGTCGATAATCACCGAAGTCATCGCCAGAGAAATCCTGGATTCGCGCGGTAACCCGACCGTCGAGGTCGAGGTCATCCTGGACGACGATTCCGTAGGCCGTGCCGCAGTGCCCAGCGGCGCCTCCACCGGCGAGTTCGAGGCCGTGGAGCTGCGCGACGGGGACAAGGGCCGTTACCTGGGCAAGGGTGTGAAGAAAGCGGTCGAGAACGTCAACGAGAAGATCGCCCCGCACGTGATCGGCCTGGATGCCACCTATCAGGCCAAGCTGGACAAGACCCTGATCGAGCTGGACGGCAGCGAGAACAAGGGCAACCTGGGCGCCAACGCGATCCTGGGTGTGTCGCTCGCCGCGGCCAAAGCCGCCGCCGAGTATTGCGGCCTTCCGCTCTACCAGTACATCGGCGGAGTGAACGCCAAGGTTCTGCCCGTGCCGATGATGAACATCCTGAACGGCGGCTCGCACGCCCAGAACAACGTGGACCTGCAGGAATTCATGGTAATGCCCACCGGCGCGCCGAATTTCGCCGAGGCGCTGCGCATGGGAGCCGAGATTTTCCACTCGCTCAAGAAAGTCCTGAGTGCCAAAGGCTACGGCACCGGCGTGGGCGATGAGGGCGGGTTCGCTCCCAACCTGAAGAGCAACGAGGAAGCGGTCGAGGTGATCCTCGAAGCCATCGAAAAGGCCGGCTACAAGCCCGGCGAGCAGGTGCACCTGGCCCTCGACCCGGCCTCCAGCGAGTTCTTCGAGAACGGAAAATACGTGTTCAAGAAGAGCGACAAGTCGGTCAAGTCGAGTGAGCAGATGGTGAAGTTCTACGCCGACTGGGTCAAGAAATACCCGATCATCTCGATCGAGGACGGCATGGCCGAGGAGGACTGGGAGGGCTGGTCGCTGCTGACCAAGGAACTGGGCGGCAAGGTGCAGATCGTGGGTGACGACCTGTTCGTGACCAACACCAAGCGACTGGCGCGCGGCATCGAGCTGGGCGTGGCCAACTCGATCCTGATCAAGCTGAACCAGATCGGGACGCTGACCGAGACCCTGGATGCGATCCAGATGGCCAAGCAGGCCGGCTATACCTGCGTGATCAGCCACCGCAGCGGCGAGACCGAGGACACCACCCTGGCCGACCTGTCCGTGGCCACCAACGCCGGGCAGATCAAAACCGGCTCGGCCAGCCGCACCGACCGTATCTGCAAGTACAATCAGCTCATGCGGATCGAGGAAGACCTGGCCGACACCGCTCAGTTCCTGGGACGCAAGGCGTTCTACAACCTGCGTTAATCCCGGCGCCGGGTGGCATTCCCGGCAGAGCGAGGTGCTGCGCGCATGCTGGACGGACCCCGGAAAGGCAGACGGGTGCTGCTCGTTTTGGCAGCATCCGTCGCCCTGATTCTCCTGCTCCTGTTCTGGGGCGAGTACGACCTTGTCACCCTCTGGCGCCTGGACCGTGAGCGCCGGGAACTGAGCGGGCAGGTCGAGCAGCTCAAGGTGGAGAACCAGGGATTGATCGATCAGATCGACGGGTTGCAGGACAACCCGGAGATGATCGAGAAAATCGCCCGCGAGAACCTGGGCATGGCGCGCAAGGGCGAGACGGTTTACCGGATCCTGCCAGCCGAGCGGGACACGCTCCTCGATTCGCTGAAAATCCGGGAATAAACGGTTCAAAGGAAATATCAGTTCGACAGTTTGAAATATTCCTTGACAAGCAATGGGTTGTAAGTTATAATCGTACAAAATGACGCGGGGTGGAGCAGTCAGGTAGCTCGTTGGGCTCATAACCCAAAGGCCGGAGGTTCAAATCCTCCCCCCGCTACCATTTTGGGAAAAGGGATCTCGCCGCTTTATTCTTTTTAGAGCGGACAGGTCCCTTTTTTGTTATGTTTTTGACTCGTTTGGCGCGATTTTCAGCACTGTTTGAAATTAGACAGTCAGTGTGCGATTTCGCACTGTCAAGAGAGAAAAAACCGACGAGTCATTCAAGCCTGCCGCAGATTTGCCGATAATTAATGCAGTTAGAGCATGGTTTCGATATGGTATGGTTCTTGTATAAGAAGAATCAGTTCACTATCAAGTCGCTAACCTTGCCAAAATGGGATGCGGACATAACAATGGGCAAATCAAGAATCAAAACCAGAACCGCCTATTTCGTGGTGACCCCCGAGGGCAAGCTGAAAAAAGTCAGCCCCCTGCTGCTGGGTCTGCTCGGCGTGATGCTGCTGGCGCTGGTTCTCACGATCGCCAACCGCAGCTACGCCCTGAACCGCCAGTTGGTCTCCGAGCGTGTGTCTATCAGCTCCGAGCTGCTCAAGATGAACTCCGAGCGGAACAAGCTGACTGGCGCTCTTCAGGTATGCGAGGACAAACGGAAAGAGATCGGTCATCTGCTGTATTTCAACGACGACACGGGTAGCAAGGCTCAGACAGGGGCAAGCAGATGAACAATAAAAAGATGACCCTGATGATTTTCTTCCCGGACGGGCGCTCGCGCAATGTGCCGTTCAACCTGTCGGCCCTGCTTAAAGGGCTGTCGGCCCTGATGTCCGTTTTCCTCTTTGTTGTGGTTGGACTGACCGGATACAACGCCTGGCGGCTGTATTCTGTCCGGAACGAGTTCAACCGCACCTCCCGCAGTGTCTCCGATGAAAAGACAACCGCCTTCAAGCACCTGAAAGAACTCGAGGATTTCGAAGAGAAGATTTCCTTCTACCTCGGCGGCGCACTGACCGACCACGAGGGAGTCAACGTGGCCCTGGACAAGGACAACTATTCCGGCGGCGTGGGCGGCGGCGATGATTCCGAGGTCGACGGCAACCTGCCCGAGAGCTCCACCCTGGCCGACATTCCGGCCGCTCCGGTGATCCCCGAGGGCCAGGAGCAGGAAGAGCAGACAATCACTCCCGTGGACAGCAGCAATATCGAGATGCGTATCGAGATGCTGCGCGACCGTCTGGAAGAGCTGGCCGTGCTGGCGGTGAAAGAGAAGACCCGCCTCGACCACACCCCCTCCATTGCTCCCTCTCCCGGCTATGTCACCAGCCATTTCGGCTGGCGGCGCTCGCCTTTCACCGGGCGGCGTGACATGCATCGCGGCATCGACCTGGTCAACAAGATCGGCACTCCGGTCAAGGCCACCGCATTCGGGCATGTGATTTTCGCCGGCAAGGAGGCTTTCTGGGGCAACGCGGTTTTCATCGAGCACCAGGACGGCGTGGTGACAAAATATGGTCACATGAGTTCGCTCAATGTCAAAGCCGGGGACATGGTCACCCGCGGACAGGTGATCGGGTTCATCGGCATGACCGGCCGCACCACTGGCCCGCACGTGCACTACCAGATCGAGATCGATGGCCAGCCGGTCGACCCGATGCAGTTCATCATCGACGAGTCCGAGATCAACTGAGATTCAATCTCTCGCTGAAATTAAAGAACGCCGCTCCGAGAGCACCGGGACGGCGTTCTTATTATTTGTGCCTGCGGTGTTTGCTTCCAGAAAACTTTTATCCGCTTGGCAAGGGGTATGACGGGTGGACTGAACAAACTTCACACACCGCCCGCCTAAGGCGTGCACCCCTCTCAAGAGGGGTTGAGATTTGGCGACACGAAAATGAATAGTGCTTTTCGGAGACGACAGACTCGAACCATATTTATCAGTAGTTGACGACTTTCAATAATCTTTCTTGACTATTTGTCAAGCTTTTATTTTAATTGAATGGCTCTGTTGTTATCTTTTTAAGCGATTTACACATAATATTAATCAAAAGGAGTCGCGCCATGAGTGAGAAGAGAACTCCGCCATCAAGACCGACACCACCGTCAAAGCCAACGCCACCATCAAGACCAGCACCGCGGCCACCAACACCATTAAGAAAAGACCCCGGGCCTCCACCACCCCCCACCCGTAAAGATCGTTAAAAAGGAAGGTCAGGACACAATTCCCTCAAATATTTGAATCTATTAGGAGAGTGCCCGGCCATGAATTTATCAATCAAAGCCGGGCACTTTTTTACTCGTTCATTATAACCACAAATAAAATCCTTTAAATATCCAGCCATCTCCAAATCGATATAATTACGAACTGCATAATACGCGTAAAGTTCAAACGCATTGTATAGAAGATAAAACCAACGGAACTTATCTTCATCTTCAGCGGCAGTCTCCTGTTTTATAACCTCATTTATCCCTCCCAGGATGTCATTGAATAGACTCGCCTTCTGGCTTTTTATCTGAATGTCAATCGAATCCTTCTGAAGCTTATTAGTTTTCGCACTGTAACAAAGTGCCCATCCAGCAAACCCGCAAATCAAAACTGTTGCAATCTGAGCAACCATGTCTACAGCCTGTTGAAAACACATGTGATCTCCTGGCAAGGGTTGTTATTAAACGTCTCGCAAGAGAAATTTAATCCGCACATTTTCTATCATCAAGAAGTGAATGCGCTAACACAATACCAATCTGATAGGTCATTAAGAAATAAAAAGGGGCACGCCACGCAGCGTGCCCTTTCACAACCGTTTGTCCTCTGTCCCAGCCGCTCCCCCTTACAGCCCCAGCACCCGGCCGATGTCGTTGGCCGTGGCGAACACCATCAGCGCCAGCACGATCACCAGGCCCACCTGGATCAGCCGCATGCGCTGCTTGGCCGACAGCGGGCGGCCGAAACGCACCGCCTCGATGGCCAGGAACAGAAGGTGGCCGCCGTCCAGCACGGGGATGGGCAGAAGGTTCAGCAGGCCGAGGTTGATGCTCAGGATGGCGATGAAAGCCCACAGCTCGCCGGACCGGGCCGACTCCCCGGCCATCTGGCCGATGATCACCGGGCCGCCCAGGAAATCGCGCGCCTCGCGCACAGGTATCTCGCGCTTTATCAGCCCGCCCAGCAGCCCGGTCAGGCTGCGTACGATATAGACCGTGGCATAGGCCGTGTTGCTTGCTCCACCGGTAACTGCCTGGCCCAGGGACATGTCCACGCGCACTCCGGGCGAGGGCGGCCGGATGCCGACCAGCCCGACCTCTCTGAGTGGCTCGCCCTCGCCTCCGGGCAGACGGCTCTTTTCCGGGGTCAGGGTGAAACTCAACGGCTCGGAACTGCCCTCGCGGCGCACGGACATCGTGAGCGCCACACCCGGGCTGTTGTGGATTATGCGGGTCATCTCCTGCCAGCTTTTCACCGGAGTCCCGTCGATACTCACGATCCGGTCACCCCGCTGTAAACCGGCTGCGGCCGCCGGCTTGCCCGGCACGGTGCCGCCCACCTCAGGCTCGATCAGCGGCTGGAGAGAGGCGGCCAGGCGGGCGCGCAGGCTGTCGGCCGGGGCGCTCACCGCAACGCTGTACGACCCGCCGTTCCCAGGGTGCTCCAGTTCGAAAGCCACGGACTGCCCCTTGGCCCCGTCGATAGCCTCCAGCAGCTCGTTCCAGTTGCCGACCTCTTTTCCATCCACCCGGGTCACCCGGCTGAATGGCTCGACCTGTTCCAGGCCGGGCATGGAGGAAGGGCTGTCCACCTCTGCGACAACCGTGGTGCCGTAAGTCTGGGCGCCCGAGAAATACAGGATGCAGATATAGATGACCGCGGCCAGTACCATGTTCATGAGCGGCCCCGCCACGATGACCAGGAAGCGGGCCGGCAGGCTCTTGGCGCTGAAACGCCGCGCCGGGTCTATCTTGACCCCGGTCTCCTCCTCGAGTTGCTTCTCGTCCTCGGCCGCACCCTCCAGGGCCTCCACCGGGTCATCCCCTGCCATCTTGACATAGCCGCCGAACGGGATGGCGCTCAGGGCATACTCTGTCTCGCCGCGGCGCACTGACAGCAGGGGCTTGCCCAGGCCGATCGAGAAACGCAGCACCTGCACGCCCACTCCCTTGGCCGCCAGGAAATGCCCGAGCTCGTGGACAAAAATGCAGACACCCAGTACGAACACAGTGACAAGTATAGTAACCAGCATCGGGCTCTCTCTTCCTTTGTCCTCTTGCCTCATCACGCGGGCCCGCTGCGGCGGCCCGAAAATAATTCTACTAAATTATACTCTTTTCCGGATGCAAAAACCAAGCCGCCGGATGCTCAAAGCGCGGCTGCGTACTCGCGGGCCCAGCGGTCAGCCTCCAGGATCGCCTCCAGCGAGGGCTCGGCCACGTTCTGCGCGGCGAAAAGGGTTTTTTCGATCAGCCGCGGGATGCCCATAAACCCGATTTCATCCCGGCTGAAAGCCGATACAGCCGCCTCATTTGCGGCATTGAACACTGCGGTGGCCACTCCACCGAGTCTACCGGCGGCGTAGGCCAGCTCAAGGCAGGGGAAATTCCGGCTGTCCACCCGCTCGAAAGTCAGGCAGCCCAGGGCCGGGAAATCGGGCTTGGCCAGGGGACCGGGCTGTCGGGTGGGCCAGGTGAGGGCGTACTGGATCGGGATGCGCATGTCAGGCACGCCCATGTGCGCCAGCACCGCGCCGTCCCCGTACACCGACATCCCGTGGACGATCGACTGCGGGTGCACCAGCACGTCAATGTGTTCGTAGTCCAGACCGAACAGGTAGTGCGCCTCGATCAATTCCAGGCCCTTATTGGCCAGGCTGGCCGAGTCAACCGTTATCTTGGGCCCCATGGACCAGGTGGGGTGACGCAGGGCGTCGGAGTAGGTCTTGCGCTCCAGTTCCTCGCGCGCGCAGCCACGGAACGGCCCGCCGCTGGCGGTGATCACGATCCGCTCCAGGGCCTGGCCGTGCGATTCCAGGAGCTGAAAAATGGCGCTGTGCTCGCTGTCCACCGGCACGATCGAGGCTCCGGGCACCTCGGCGGCCAGGCGCATCAGATGCGAGCCGGCCATGACCAGGCTTTCCTTGTTCGCCAGAGCCAGGCGTTTGCCCGCCTTGAGCGCCGCCACCGAGGGCGGAAGGCCCGCCGCTCCGACCAGGGCGTTTACCACGATATCCGCCTGGCTGTCCGCGGCGAACTCCACCAGGGCCTCATCCCCGGTGTGCAGCTCGAACCCCTCCAGGCTCTCCGGCGGCACAGTGCTCAGGGCCCCGGGGTCGGAGACACAGATTCGCCGCACCCCGGCCGCGCTGGCGGCTTCGAGCAGGGCTTTCACATTGCGGCGTGCGGCCAGTGAGACCACCTCGAACTGGCCCTCCAGGGCGGCGATCACTTTCAGGCAGTTCACCCCAATCGAGCCGGTGGCGCCAAGAATACAGACTTTCTTCGGCATAGTCGTCGATCCGTGATTTGAACCGGTTTATCCCGAGGCCCGGCTTGAAAGGTCGCCCTCTCAAAAGCACTGGCCGTGTTTAACTTTCTTGCCACTCCCCTGGCCGCTGTTCACGCGGCTCAGAAAAACATCACCCTGTAGACCAGAGCCAGCGGCACGGTAAACAGCAGGCTGTCGAAACGGTCGAGAACACCGCCGTGGCCGGGGATCAGGTTCGAGGAGTCTTTCACCCCGCAGTCGCGCTTGAACGCCGACTCCACCAGGTCACCCAGCGGAGCAACCACGGCGAACAGAAGCCCCAGCGCCAGGGCGTGCCCGGCGCCGAACAGTCCCATCACATACGTGCCCGCCCCCAGGGCCATCCCGGCCGATGCGACAACTCCACCCACCGCGCCCTCGACTGTCTTGCCCGGGCTGATCGCCGGGGCCAGCTTGTGACGTCCGAAAGCCCGTCCGGCCAGGTAGCTGCCCACATCCACGCTCCAGGTGAGCAGATAAGTCAGGAACAGCCAGAGGAACCCCAGGTTTTCTGCCCCATCGCCCGGGTGGCGCAGCAGAAGCTGTAGTGAGAACAACCCGCCGGTGTAGAGCGCACCGAACACGCTGACCGAGACCCGCACCAGCGAGTTCTCCACTCCCCGGCGCAGAGCCAGACCCGCCAGGAGCAGAAGCACGCAGGGCCCGGCCAGGACCACCGTGCCAGCCACAGTGTCCGGCCCGGAGATCAGAAACCAGAACGCCAGCGGCAGAGCGGCGGAAAGAAGCACACCCGCACGGTCCAGGACATCCAGTTGACGGCTGCGGGCCATCAAGTACAATTCGGACGCGCCGAGCCAGGAGCAGAGCGACAGGAAAAGGGCCAGGGGCCAGGTACCGATACGGGTGAGGAAAAAGATCAGCGGTACGCCCAGCAGGGCGACAAGACTGCGCAGCAGGAAGTTCAACGCACGCACCCCCGAGAGGGGGCGGGCCGGTCAGAGAGAAGCGCTACCCGTCTCAAACCCCATTCCCCCCGGTTGTCCCCTTGACCATGCCGAAACGCCGCTCCCGTTTCTGGAACGCCGCCACGGCATCGTAGAAATCGGCTTTGCTGAAATCGGGCCAGAGGATCTGTGAAATGTAAATTTCGGTGTAGGCAATCTGCCAGAGCAGGAAATTGCTGATCCGCAGTTCGCCGCTGGTGCGGATGAGCAGGTCCGGATCGGGCAGGCCGGCAGTGTAGAGGCTGTCGGAGAAAAGGGCCTCATCCACTCTTTCCGGATCGAGCCGGCCGGCGGCGGCCTCGGCGCACAGCTTGCGAGTGGCGTCCAGTATCTCGCTGCGGCTGCCGTAACTGATCGCCAGGTTCAGCAGCATACGGTCCTGCCCGGCGGTGTACTCGATGGCCTCCTGGATCGCCTTGCGGCTGGTGGGCTCGATTCTTTCCCAACGGCCGATGCAGCCCACCCGGATGCCGTTGTCACGCAGCTCGCGCCGCTCCCGGCGTATATAGTTGCGCAGGATCATCATCAGGGCCTTGATCTCGGCCTCGGGACGTTTCCAGTTCTCCTCGCTGAAAGCGTAGAGGGTGAGCACTTTCACCCCCAGTTCCCGGCTGGCCTCCACCGCAGCGCGCACGGCCTGCATGCCGCGACGGTGGCCGAAGACACGCGGACGGCCGCGCAGTTGCGCCCAGCGGCCGTTGCCGTCCATGATTATGGCCACGTGCGCGGGGATGTTGCCGTTGGCCAGTATTTCCTGTTTAAGCTCGGTTTCGTTCATTGTCAGCCGTTCGACATTCGTGACTTTTTACAGCCCTATCATCCTGCTAAATTAAGAACATATCGCGGCCGGGGCAATATTAATCCCACCACCTGTGCACACAAAAAAACCCCGGTCCGGACCGGACCGGGGTGCGGGTAAAACGAAGCCGGCCGGAGCCGTATCAGACCTCCATGATCTCGGCTTCCTTGGCCTTGAGCACGGCCTCGAGCTTTTCGATGTACTCGTCGGTCAGTTTCTGCACCTCCGCCTCGCCACGGCGCACGACGTCCTCGGAGAGGACCTTGTCCTTCTCCTGTTTCTTCAGATCGTCATTGGCTTCCTTACGGTGGTGACGGATCGAGACGCGGCCGGTCTCGGCGATCTTGTGCGCGAACTTTACCAGGTCCTTGCGCCGCTCCTCGGTGAGTGCGGGGATGGGCACGCGGATCACGTTGCCATCGCTGCCCGGGGTGAGCCCAAGGTCGGAGGCGAGGATGGCTTTCTGGATCGGGCCGACCATGGTCTTGTCCCAGGGCTGGACCACGAGCAGTCGCGGCTCGGGGGCGGACACGGTGCCGAGCTGCGCTATCGGCATCCGGGCGCCGTAGGCCTCCACCTGGATGTTCTCGAGCAGAGCCGGTGCGGCCTTGCCCGTGCGGATGCTGGAAAACTCGTGACGAATACCGTCCACCGCGCGATGCATCTTGTCCCGGGTCTCGGAGATGATCTTGTCCTTCATGATGTCGCCTCCACGATTGAGCCGATATTGTCTCCGGCCATGATTCTTGGAAGAGCATCTTTCTGTTTCATATTGAAAACGAGAATCGGTAGTTTGTTGTCCATGCACAGGGTGATCGCGGTGGTGTCCATCACCCGGATGTTCTGGTTCAGGACCTCGAGGTACGAGATACGCGGGATGAAGCGGGCATTCTTGTCCATGACAGGGTCGGCGGTGTAAATGCCGTCCACCTTGGTCGCCTTGATTATGACCTGGCTCTCGGTCTCGATGGCCCGGAGCACGGCGGCGGTGTCGGTGGAGAAATAGGGGTTGCCGGTGCCGCCGGCAAAGATCACCACCCGGCCCTTTTCGAGGTGGCGGATGGCGCGGCGGCGGATGTAGGGCTCGGCGAGCTGCTCCATGCGGATCGCAGTCATCACGCGGGTCTCAAGGCCGCGGCTCTCCAGCATGTTCTGCACGGCCAGGGCGTTTATCACCGTGGCCAGCATACCCATGTAATCGGCCGAGACCCGGTCGATGCCCAACTTGGATGAGGTGGTGCCGCGCACGATATTCCCGCCGCCGATCACCAGACCAAGCTGCACACCCAGGTCATGCACCTTGCAGACATCTTCGAGAAGCGTATCCAGAGCAGTGGAGGAAATTCCGTGGCCCTGCTCGCCGGCCAGCGATTCTCCGCTCAGTTTGAGCAGGATGCGGTTGTAGCGTAAATGCGAGGGGTCCATAGGCGCAGCCGTTTCTTTTGAAAGGATTACGGAGTCCCGCCCGCGGGGCGGGACTCCGTACCGTGTGGAAGGTCAGGTGATGCTCAGCGGCCCAGTTCGAAACGGGCGAACCGCCGCACCTGAACGTGCTCGCCGAACTTGGCGGCGGCGTTCTTGATCATCTCGCCGACATTCACTTCGGGGTTCTTCACGAAAGGCTGGTCTATCAGGCAGACCTCCTGGTAGTACTTCTCGACCCGGCCATCGACGATCTTGTCCAGGACCGCCTCCGGCTTGCCGGACTCGCGGGCCTGGGCGCGGTAGATCTCTTTCTCTTTCTCCAACTGATCGGTGGGCAGCACGGAGCGGTCGACCACATCCGGGTTGGAGGCGGCGATGTGCATGGCGACGTCTTTGCACAGAGCAGCGAAATCATCGGTGCGGGCCACGAAATCGGTCTCGCAGTTGATCTCAACCAGCACGCCGATCTTACCACCCATGTGGATGTAGGAGTAGACGCGGCCCTCGCGTGTCTCGCGATCCTCACGCTTGGCGGCGCGCATGATGCCTTTCTTGCGCAGGATTTCGGTAGCCTTGTCGGCATCCCCGGCTGCTTCTTCCATGGCGCGCTTGCAATCCATCATTCCGGCGCCGGTGGCCTTACGCAGAGCCTGGATGGAGGCGGCGGTTATTTCCATTGTTTCTCCCGTTGAGTCTGACGAATTCAGTGGTAGACAAAACTACCGGCCATCAAGAGCATCCTCTCCATGGCCGGCATCCAGTCGCGCAGAGCGCGACTCAAGTTGCATCTAAGGTATCCGGCCCCTTAATCGCCGGCCCCACCGTCCTCAGCGCCCTTCTTCTTGCGCGGGCGACGGCGCGGACGGCCCTGGCCACCACGGCGCGAGTCACGATCCACGTCCTCGGCTTCCTCGGCCTCGGCCTTGCGGCGGGCTTCTTCCTCTTCCCTCTCGCGCTGGTCGCTGGGCTTCTCCACGATCTTGGCCCGGCCATCCATCACCGCGTCGGCGATGGCCTGCGTGATCAGCTTGACCGACCGGATGGCGTCATCGTTGCCGGGAATCGGCACGGTGGCCAGGTCGGGGTCGCCGTTGGTGTCCAGCAGGGCGATCAGCGGCACGCCGAGCTTGTTGGCCTCGGCCACCGCGATTTTCTCTTTCTGGGCATCCACGATGTATATGACCGCGGGGATGTCGCTCATGCTCTTGATGCCTTCCAGAGTCTTCTTGAGCTTGATCAACTCACGGTCGAGCGAGAGCGCCTCTTTCTTGGTGCGCAGCTCGAACTCACCCTCGTCCTTCATCCGCTCCAGCTCGCGCAGGCGACGGATGTTCTTCTTGATGGTCTGGAAGTTGGTCATCATGCCGCCGAGCCAGCGCTCGTTGACATAATGCATGCCGCAGCGTTCGGCTTCCTCGCGGATAACGTCGCGCACCTGCTTCTTCGTGCCGACAAACAGGATCGTGCCGCCCTTGCTGGCGATCTTATCCACCCGGGACACGGCCTCGGTGAGCTGGTCGTGGGTCTTTTTCAGGTCAATGATATGGATCCCGTTGCGCTCGGTGAAGATGAATTTCTTCATCTTGGGGTTCCAGCGCCGGGTCTGGTGTCCGAAATGTACTCCCGCTTCCAGCAGGTCCTGAATGCTCGGCAATGCCATCTTTGAGAAATCTCCTTCCGGATTCCGGAATCACTGTGCAGCCTCGGCAAATGGGCCGGGCTTAACTTGCATGCCGCCGGCAGGAAGCCGCCGGACAGCCGAAAAAGGTTAACGTTTCGAGAACTGGAAGCGCTTGCGGGCCTTCGGGTGACCGTATTTCTTGCGTTCAACCATACGGGGGTCACGGGTGAGAAGGCCGAGCTTGCGCAGCAGGGAACGGTTGTTCTCATCCACCTGGACCAGGGCTCGCGCCAGGGCCAGGCTTATCGCTCCGGCCTGTCCGGTCAGCCCGCCGCCGTCCACGTTCACCAGCACGTCGTATGTGCCCATGGCCTCGATGGCTGCCAGCGGCTGCTCACAGATCTGCACATGGGTGGTGCGGGGGAAATAGATGGCCAGGGAGCGGCCGTTGACACTCCACTCGCCCTTACCCTTTTTCAGGTACACCCGGGCCACACTGGTCTTGCGCCGCCCGATGGCGTGAAAAACGTTCAACTCTTTATCCAAATTAACTTCCTCCTGTCAGGTCTGTCCCCCGGCGCCGTCCGGGCGGAAGACTCAAATCGCCAGCGGTTCCGGTTTCTGGGCCTGATGGGGATGCTTTTCCCCGCGGTAGACCTTAAGCTTCTTGAGCTGACTGCGACCGAGACGGTTGTGCGGGAGCATGCCACGGACCGCGTGTTCGATAACCCTCTCCGGCTTGTCCTTGATCATCTTGCTCAGATCAGTCAGCCGGGCGCCGCCGGGATAACCCGAATGGCGGAAATAGGTCTTGTGTTCGATCTTGCGGCCGGTCAGGCGAACCTTGTCGGCATTGACGATGATGACAAAGTCACCCGTGTCCAGATGCGGGGTGAAAACGGGCTTGTTCTTGCCACGCAGCCGCTGCGCCACCACGCTGGCCAGACGGCCCAGCACCACATCCGTGGCGTCCACCACCAACCACTTCTTCTCGATCTCACCTTTTTTAATCGAATAAGTCTGCATGAAAACTCCAACCGGAATGAATCTTTCCAGCCAACCTCGTATGAGTACAATAAATCCGGCTGGCCGCGGTTTCGCGGGCCGGATCGTCGAATTTCTCCAATAGAGATTTCTAAAATTAACAGCCCTTCCGGGCCTTGTCAACAGATTTCTAACAAACTGCGCGGACAGACGTTACTTTCTTTTTGGACGTGAGACCCAGCGTTCGAAGGCGGAAACCGAAACCACTAAACGCATTACGCTCTCCTCGGGATAGCCCGAGCCTGCCACGCTGCGCTTGCCGACTTCTAAAGCCAGGTCCAGAAGAGCGGCATTTTTGCTCATGTACATCCCGGTGCCGAAAGCGAAAATACTCTCGTGCACCGCGTTGCCGTCCAGCTCGAACGGGTAGACCGTACGCGAATATCCAACGCGCCAGGGCAGGCGGCGGTACAGACTGGCCGTCTCCGAGGAGGAGGGCTGCAACTCCAGGCCGAGACCCCAGCGCGACTGATCGACCGACTGCACCCAGGAATCGCTCAGCACCGCAATGCCGCCCCAGTTCTGCTTCTCGTAATCGGCGCAGAGCATCAGGCGCGGTAACAGCCGGTAGGTGGCGCCCAGACGCCAGGAGGAGGCCAGTTCCTGCTCCAGCGATTCGCTGTAACTCACCCCCCCGTTGGTCTTGACTGCCTTGGACACGTGGGCGGTCTTGGAGAGAGTGAAACTCAAGCCTGCGTTCAGGTTCTTGTAGGCCCCCAGCAGGCCGAAAGTAGGCCGCACGCAGGAGTAGTGGTACTTGAACTGGTCAATATCGTTGACCAGACTGGTGTTGTCAAACTCGATCCGGCGCTCGCGGTCGGCCACTCCGATCAGCCAGTCGGCGGACACGCCCACGGCCAGGTACTTGGACACCGTGCGCGCCACACCGAAGCGGCTGACATAGAAGCTGCCGGTGGTGGAAAACGTGCGGGCCGCCGAGGCGGAACTCAGGAAATCGTAGGTTTTGTTGTCCGAGACTTTCCAGGCCAGGTCGCGGTCCTGGTACAGGCCCCAGCTAACGACAAATTTCTTGTAGGCCGGAAAGACCGCGTTCAGCGACAGGTACTCGGTGGAGCGCAGATCGGACGAGCCTTCAGGTGTCTTGAGGGTAATGTAGTCCTGTGAGAAGGTGCCGTTGATCCCGGAGCGCCAGAAATTGACCAGCCGGGCCGGGTTGCTGAACGAAAAATCCTCGCCGTTCAGGGCCGTGGTGGCCCCGCCCAGGGCGCGCCCGCGGGCGTCCGCCCCGCTGACCGGGATTCCCAGGTGCGCCGCGCCCAGCATCGAGTCGGCGCGCAGTGCGGCTGTCCCGCCCAGCAGAAGGGCCAGCCCGGATGCAAGCAACATTCCTTTGAACACACCGCGCATCATCCGCCCCAATCCTTTATGGCTGCGACTCGGTTGACGGGCTCGCATAGCCCGGCAAGTCGGAATAGATCACTGAGAAATACGGCTGCTTCGTGCTGTCCGCCACCGTAGGTGGGAAAAACTCGGCAAAGCCCGCGCTGGTGACATCGGGCAGGTTGGCCAGGACCACGTAATTGCTGCTGCCGCCACCCTCGCGAACCGCTTTCTGCACCGCTGTGGTCACATCCATCACCAGCGAGGTGTCGCTCTCGCCTATCACGATGCCGTAACCCAGGGCCGAGGCATCCGAGGGCACGAAACCCAGGTCGGTGCGCAGGTAGGTGCCGACCACGAAACTGTCCACGAACGCGGCCCGGGCCATGCTAAGGTGAATGCTGGCCTGGTTGATCGTGGAATTGGCCGGGATGTCCGAGAAATCGTAACGGAAGAACAACTGCCGCGCCGGCATGGCAGAAATCATGAGGTTGCCCGGGTCGTTTGTCCCCTCGAACTTGACTATGGTCGCGTCCATGAAAGCGCGACGGTCCAGCAGTAGCTGGTCGCTGGAGCCGGTCTCGCTGTAGATCACCTCCAGGCGCGAGGCGGTCGGGCTGTCGGGGTATCCCTCGCGGGCCAGGAACTCGACCATCGCGTCATCCGCACCGTAGGAGATCACCTCCAGCGACAGGTTCTCGCGGCCGGGGAGCCAGGAACGCAACTGCACCTCGTCCAGACCCACCGAGATCGTATCGTAGGCCGCACCGTTGAACACATATTGCCCCAGGGGCGCCTCGGTGTAATCTCCGCCCGGCGTGTTCCAGAGGACTCCGTCCGAGACGTGGTCGTAGGTGACCTCGGTCTCCTCGAAATCCTTGTCCATCAGGTGTACGGCGAGGCTTATCGGCAGCGTGCCGCGGGTGCGGATCACAAAAAGCTGGAGACGGGCGGACTGCACCTGAATGGTCGAGGGCAGGGCGGTGCGGAAACTGAGCAGCGTGCGCAGCTCGTACTGACGGCGGTGGCCGACCAGGATCGTGTTCTGGCTGCCCTTGGCCAAGGTCCCGCCATCGACTGTCTGAATCTCGAGGGCCTTGTGGATTTCGGTTCGGATCGGTTCGGAGCCCTTCATCCCGTCGGGGACCAGGAGCATACCCTTGTCGTTATCCGATTTTACAGCGCAGGCGGTCAGACCGGCCATCAGGACGGCCAGAGCGGTGAACATCACAGTCCTGGTCAGAGGTCGCTTCACTATCGTTCTCAATCTCGGGTTGCCGGAGTCTTGGGTCTCAGGGCCGGGTGGCGGAAAAACAGGGCCGCCCATCCATCTTGCGATGCATCCCGCGCGCACGGCGCAAGAGACATCCTGGGGGCGGCCAGTGGATAAAACTAACTCAAACGGGACGATTGCGCAACCCTTAAACTTTCAAGAGGAAAGACGCACGTACTGCAGCCTGAGCTGGGTCAGAGCGGTTTCCAGGGCTTTTTTCTCATCCTCGTCAAGGTTGCCGCGGGTCTTGTCCTGCAGCACGCCCAGCAGGTCGATGACCATCCGGGCCAGCTCCAGGTTCTGCTGTTTGTCGCCGGATTTCTCCGGGTCGAGGGCGGCCTCGAGGTAGCCCCCGGCGCTGGAACTGAGCATCAGCACCAGGGTGATGAAGTTGGCCAGTCCATTGGATGCTACACTGTCATCCGCCATTTGTTCCTCCCTCTTACTTGAGGCTGAAACCGGCGAACCCGAGGAAAGCGATGGACATCAGGCCGGCGCAGACCAGCGCGATCGGTATGCCGCGCAGAATAACAGGCACGCGCGCCAACTCGATCCGCTCACGGATACCGGCCATCAGCAGCAGGGCCAGGGTGAACCCGACACCAGCCATTGTGCCCTGTGTCAGGGCCTCGACAAAGTTCAGCTTGTCGTTGATGTTCAGTACGGCCACGCCCAGCACGCAGCAGTTGGTGGTGATGAGCGGCAGGTAAATCCCCAGCGCCTGGTACAACGACTGGGCGGTCTTGGCCAGCACGATCTCCACAAACTGCACCAGGGCGGCGATCACCAGGATGAACACGATCGTGCTCAGATAGGTGATGTCGTACGGGACCAGCACCAGGTGGTATATCGGCCAGGTGACGAAGGAGGTCATGGCCATGACGAAGATCACGGCCAGGCCCATGCCCACCGCGCTCGACATCTTGCGGCTCACCCCGAAGAACGGGCAGAGGCCCAGGAAGCGCGACAGGACGAAGTTGTTGATGAAAATGGTGCTGATTGTGATGACGAACAGGCGGCCGAAATCCATTATTCACCCGCCCCCTTCCGTAACTGGAAATAGTTGAAACCCGCCAGCATCAGGCCCAGGGCGATGAATCCGCCCGGGGGCAGGATAAACAGCAGCACCGGCTTGTACGAGGCCGGGGTGACCGGCAGGCCGGCAAAGGTGCCGGAGCCGAGAATTTCTCGCACCGATCCGATCACGCACAGCACCACGGTGAAACCCAGGCCCATGCCCAGACCGTCCAGGAACGAACTGACCACGCCGTTCTTGCCGGCGAACGCCTCGGCGCGGCCCAGGATGATACAGTTGACCACGATCAGCGGAATGAAAATACCCAGGGCCTTGTGCAGCGCCGGGGTGTAGCCGTGCATCAGAAGGTCCACGATGGTGACGAAGCTGGCGATGATGACGATGTAGGCTGGCAGCCGGATCTTGCCAGGAATGCCCTTGCGCACCATCGAGACCACCACGTTGGAGCCGACCAGCACCGTGGTGGCGGCCAGCCCCATACCTAAACCGTTAATCACGGACGTGCTCACCGCCAGGGTGGGACACAGCCCGAGCAGCAGCCGGAAAATCGGCACCTCTTCCCACAACCCCCGGCTGAACGTTTTCCAGTATGACACGCTCGACTCCTTTTTCCTGTCAGGGTTGCTTGATTTTCGACTGCAACTGTTCCACCGCCGCCCGGACCGAGTTGGTGACCGCCCGCGAGCTTATAGTCGCGCCGGTAATGGCCTCGATGCGGCTGGGGTCCTTGCCCCGCACCACTTGCAGTTGCTCGATTGTTTTTCCCTTGAACTGGTCCTGGAACCAGGGGGTTTTCGCTCCGCTCTTTACTTCCTCCACCCGCGTGCCAAGGCCCGGGGTCTCCTGCTGCGCGGCGATCTTGATCCCGGTCAGAGTCAGCAGAGTGTCCATCCCGACCATGGTGCGGATGTTGCTGGAGTAGCCGTGCCCCTCGGCCGGGACCACGTAGCCGATAAGCTGGCGGCTGATACTGTCGGAATAGGCCCGGTAGTAGAGCAGCGCGGCACTGGAATCTTTCTCGAACCAGCCGGCCGCGGGCAGTGCGGCCCGACGGGCCTCGGCCTCACGCCCGGCCTCCACCGCGGCGATCTTGTCGCGGGTGACCAGGTAGACATTGGACAGGGCCGAGGCGGCAACCACCGAGATGAAAGCCAGGATCACCGCCATTTTGAATATCTCGCGCAATTTCACTTCCCTCCCGCGGCTTCCGCGCCGTAGACCCGCGGACGGGTGTAGGCGTCGATCAGCGGCGTAGCCGTATTCATCAGCAGGATGGCGTAGGAGACACCCTCGGGGTAACCGCCCTTGACCCGGATCAGCACGGTCAGCAGCCCGCAGCCCACGGCGAAAACCCACTTGCCCTTGCGGGTCACCGGGCTGGTCACCATGTCCGTGGCCATAAAGAACGCGCCCAGGATCAGGCCGCCGCTAAGCACGTGCAGAAGCGGGTTGCCGGTGAAATAGCCAGCCGGACCGGCGAAAACCCAGGCCGCCAGCGCCACGGTGCCGATATAACCCAGCGGCACCCGCCAGTCGATGTACTTGCGGACGAACAGGTAGATCGCCCCGATCAGCAGCAGAGCCGCCGAGGTCTCACCCAGCACGCCGCCCATGTTGCCCAGCAGCAGGTTGCGGTAGAACTCCCACTGGCCGGTCTGGGCCAGCACCTGCTGGGCATGCTGCAAATCCTGCGGGCTGTAGGCCGAGGGGTTCTGCAGGATGGGGGCCACCGTGTTCTTGATAAGCTGCAGCGGGGTGGCCTGGGTCAGACCGTCCAGGGCCAGGCCGCTCAGCGTGCCGCCGCGCGGGACAGGATAGTCGGGGCTGGAGATCATTACGGTCGGGAACGAGGCCAGCAGGAACGCCCGCGCCGCCAGGGCCGGGTTCCAGATGTTGAAGCCGATCCCGCCGAATACCTCCTTGGCCACCACAATGGCGAACACTCCGCCCAGGACCGCCACCCACCAGGGCGCATTGGCCGGAAGGTTGAACGCCAGCAGCAGACCGGTCACCACGGCCGAATAGTCATCGATCGAGCGCGGCACCTTGCGCAGGCGCTGGCAGATCGCCTCGGCCGCCACCGCGGAACCGATGCTAAGCACGATCAGCATCGCGGCATGCCAGCCGAAGAAATAGACCGCCCCCAGCGTGGCCGGAGCCAGCGAGATCAGCACCCCTTTCATGATCGAGGGCACCGATTCGCCGGTGTAGAAATGTGGAGAGCTTGAGACTTTCAGGAATTCACTCATCAGGTCACCTTGCCGCTCTTGGACTGACTTCTCCCGGAAAAATCCGTTCGAATGCGAATTAAAACAGTATGCACTGCCCCGGCGCAGCCGCCGACTGCCGTCAGCGCCCGGAGGCGGGATTTATTTCTTGGCCGCCCGGTCCTGGCTCATCACCGTGAACTTGCCGTAGCGGATAAGCTGCACCAGGTTCCGTCCAGCCGGGCAGGTGAAGCTGCACGAGCCGCACTCGATGCAGTCCTTCACGCTAAGCTCGCGGCATCGGTCCCAGCGCTCATTCTCGGACAGCAGGGCCAGATCGCAGGGCAACAGGTGGATCGGACAGGCATCCACGCAACTGCCGCAGCGGATACAGGCGCGGTGCAGGCTCTCCGGCACCGGCTCGGCTATGAGCAGAAGGCCGTTGGTGCCCTTGAGCACCGGCACATCCAGGTTCGGCAGGGCCACACCCATCATCGGGCCGCCCATCACCGCCTTGCCCAGGTTCTCGGCCGCCCCGCCGGTTTTTTCCAGCAGCTCGCTGATCAGCATACCCACGCGCACGCTGTAGTTGCCGGGGTTAAGCGCGGCGCTGCCGGTCACGGTGACTACTTTCTCGATCAGCGGACGGCCCGTGGTCACGGCGTCGAACACCGAAAGCACGGTCGAAACGTTCTGCACCACGCAGCCCACATCCATCGGAAGCTTGCCCGAGGGGACCTGACGGCCGGTGAGGGCCTCGATGAGCTGTTTCTCACCGCCCTGCGGGTACTTGGTCTGGAGCGTGGTCACCTGCCAGCCCTCGCGCCCCTTGGCCTGCGCGGAAATGGCGGCCAGGGCCTCGGGTTTGTTGCTCTCCACTGCCAGGAACACTTTTGCGCAACCCAGCACGCGGGCAATAATCCCCACTCCGGCCACCAGGTCGGCTGTACGCTCTAACATCTGACGGTAGTCGGTGGTGAGGAACGGCTCACATTCGGCGCCGTTGAGGATGAAAACGTCGATCTTGCGGTCCGGCGGAGGCGAAAGCTTAACATGCGTGGGGAAAGCCGCGCCGCCCAAGCCTACGATGCCGGCGTCGCGGATGATCTTCTTGATCTCGTCCACACCCAGGCTTTCCGGGTCGCGGCGGGTGAGCAGCTCCGGCTCCCACTCGTCCTGGCCGTCCGACTCGATCACCACTGCCTGCATGCTGACCCCGCTCGGGTGCAGCGCCTCGCCGACCGACTTGACCGTGCCCGAGATCGGGCTGTGCAACGGGATGCTCACGAAGCCGGTCGGACGGGCCACCAGCGTGCCGACCTTGACCGCATCCCCGCTGGCCACGGCCAGCTCCAGCGGCGCTCCGATGTGTTGCTGCAGGGGCAGCACCACTTTCGAGGGCAGCGCTACCGGCTCAATCTTTTTATCTTTGGTGACGTCTTTGAACTCGGGAGGATGGACCCCCCCGCGGAACGTGGCGAGCTTTGCCATCTGACCTTCCTGTCACTCCGGATTGACTCTCTCCGGACCCAGTTCCCGGATCTGTTTTTCGAACTCCGAAACCGCCTCGAAACGGTAATAGACCGAGGCAAAACGCACGTAAGCCACCGGGTCGAGCTTCTTGAGCTGCTTGATCACTTCCTCGCCCAGGACTTTGCTCGGCACCTCGCTGGCGTTCAAACGGTCGATAGCCTTTTCCACCTGGTGGATCAGCCGGTCGATGTCATCCATGCGCACCGGACGTTTCTTGCAGGCGGTAATGAGGCCCATCTTCAACTTTTCGGCGCTGTAGGGCTCCCGCCGCCCGTCACTCTTGACCACCATCAGCGGGATGCTCTCGATGTACTCGTAGGTGGTGAAGCGGCGCTTGCACTCGAAACACTCGCGGCGGCGGCGGATTATGGACCCCTCCTTCACCGCGCGGGAATCGACCACCCGGCTGTCCTCATAGTTGCAGTACGGACATTTCATAGGCTTTTAGGGATTCAACCTGGCGCGAGCCATCTGGGCTGCATCGGAGTCCGGATATTTCTGGACCACTGTCTGCAGGAACGTTTCTCCGCGCGCTTTCTGCCCCATGCTGATATAACAGTCGCCGATCCGGTAGAGCGCGTCCGGGACGAGCTGGGAATCGGGGAAACGGTCCACGACCTGGCGGTAAGCCTTGATCGCTTCGTCGTATTTTTTCAGCGCCCGGTAGCTGTTCCCGATGTAAAGGTTCGCATCCGCCGCCAGCGGTATGTCAGGATAGCGGGTCAGGAAATCGCGGAAGCCCTCGATGGCGATCTGATAATTGCTGGCGGTGAAATCCTTATAGGCAAGTTCGTACAACTGATTGGGATCGGCGGCGTTCGGAGCGGCTGGGCCGGACTGTGCACCACCGGTGGCGGGAGCGCTCTGACCCGATACCGCGCGCGCCTGCTGCTCGGACTGTAAACGTAAAAGCCGCTGCTCTGTGTCGGAAATTCTTTGCTGCAGGGTGGATATCTGCTGCTCCAGTTGTCCGGTGTCGCTGCGGTAGCCGGCCTGGAAGCGGTCGAGTGTCTCCACGCGCTGATTGACCAGGCTGTCCAGCAGGGCAATCTGGCTCTTGAGCTGGCGCTGGTCCTGACGTAGGCCGAACACCTCTGAGCGCAGGATCTGCAGATCGCTCGACTTGGCCCCGCCGCAACCGGCCACGGCCAGCAGCGCCAGAACCAGAATCGCGGCCAGGCCACTCTTTCTGCATACTGCCATCATCTGCCCCTCCCGGCTCGGTGACTTTCCAGCGCGGGCCTGCGGCCCCGAATGGGCGTATTAAAAAGTGGGCGCCGGTGAATAATCGGCGCCCACTCAGGTATTCCTCAACGGTGTTGTAAGAACCGCGGGGATCGATTCAGCGCTATCCCCCGTCCATGCAGATCACGCGTTACCGCCGAGTCGCTAAATTCACGCTGATGCCGGCACATCCTCGTCCGAACATGGTCTCGCTCTTAGAACTCAGCCTTGAACTCATCCCGGCGGTTCTTGGACCAGCAGGACTCGTCATGGCAGTCGGCGACCGGGTTTTCCTCGCCCCAGCTCTTGGACGTGATGCGGCTGGCAGCCACACCGGCGTTGACCAGGAACTCCTGGGCGGAGGTGGCGCGACGCTCGCCGAGGGCCAGGTTGTAGGCCTCGGTGCCACGCTCATCGCAGTAACCCGAAACGAGCAGGGTCAGCTCGCTGTTGTCCTTCATGATCCCGGCGATCTCGGTCAGGACAGACTGATATTCCGGCTTGATGTTGCTCTTGTCGAAATCGAAATAGACGATCTTGGCCGCGATCTGCTCGGCGGCCTTGGTCAGACGCTCGCGGCGCTGACGGGCCAGCATCTCGGAGTCATCCTGCTTGACAGGCTCAGGGGCCTTCTCGACAACGGGCGGAGCGGGCGGCGGCGGCGGCGGAGCGACTTCTTTCTTGTGGCAACCAAGCACCAGCGCAAACATCAGAGCTGCGATCGGATACACTAACATCTTTCTACTCACGAATCACCCCCGGCAATGAGTTGAACCAACTGAAAATTCTGCTCTCCAGAACTTCAGAAATAACATATCCGTGCAGTAACCGGACGGATAACTACCTTGAAGTGCAATCAAATCAGTAAGATTATTACACCAAAGGTTTCTTTTGTCAAGAGTAAAAGGTCTACAAATCCCGTCAATCCGGGGCAACGCCATACCCTGTTCCGCGTCTGCGGCTCATTCGGCGAAAGGCGACCAGGCCGGCGCACTACCGTCGCGGAACCGCGTGTTCAGCGGATGCTGGTTGCGTCCGTCCCAATCCATGACGAAAAGTTCGAAATTGCCCCGCCCACCACGGCGGTCTGAACAAAATATAATATGCAGACCGTCCGGACTCCAGCATGCATCCCGGTTTTCTCCATCCGTGGTGAGCTGGATGAAATTGTCGCCGTTCGTGTCGATGATGGCGATCTGGAACAGGCCCACCTCGGTGGTCAGCACCACCTTGTCGCCGAACGGCAGGGGCCGCCAGCGTGGAGTGGTGTTGCGGCTTTCGAAAGTCAGGCGTCGCACGTTGAGGCCATCGGCGCCCATGATGAAAATGTGCGGGTTGCCGGCGCGCGTGCTGGCGAAAGCCAGTTCCTCGCCGTTGGGCGACCAGCTCGGCTCGAAATCCATGGCGAAACTGTAGGTCAGGCGGCGCGGCTTGTGCTCACCCGGCGGGAGGTAATAAATCTCCTGGTTGCCGGTGGCGCTGCTGGAAAAGGCCATGAAGCCGTTGCGCTTGCACCAGTCGGGGGCCTGGTCCACACCCTTGGCCGCGTAGAGCACCTTGGCGCGCTTGCTGGCCACGTTCAGCACGTAGATATCCGCATCCCCGTCCTGAAGGTTCGTGTAGGCGATCTGAGTGCCGTCCGGGCTCCAGGTGGGGCTCTTGGCCAGGGTGCTGTCGGAAGTCAGGCGCACCACGTTGTACCCGTCGTAATCACAGATGAAAATATCCTTGGAGCGTTTGGCAGTCTGGCTGACAAAGGCGATCCGCGTGCCGGCCACCCCGCGCTCGCCGGTGATGTTCAGCACGATGTCGTCCGAAATGTGGTGCGCCACCTTGCGTATATGGTCCAGATCGAGTTCGTAGTTCTTCAGGAACACCAGGTCGCCCAGAGACAGATCGTAGACCCGGATCTCGGTCGAGGGCTTGCCCCCCACCATCAGGAACGAGCCGGCCACCAGATAATCCGAGCCGGTGCCTTTCCAGCCAACATAGTCCACGCTGCCCTTGTCCGAGCTGAGCGCGGCAAATGTCAGCTCGTCCATGTTGCGGTTGACCAAATCGAATCTCAGCGAGAAATCCAGGTCGGCCAGCACCACCTCGCGCAGCTCCTGGGCCTGGGCGTGGATGTCGGGCATGGTCGGGTCGGACACCGGAAGCGGCGCGACCACGATCTTGTAGCGCCTTATCTGGTTGGTCGTGATGCGGGTGCGGACCTCGCCAGAGGGAAGCTGGCCGGGCGGCGCCTGGGCCAGAAGCGGCAACGCGGCGAAAGAAAGCAGAACGAGCGCGATCATCCTTTTCACAATGGCCTGTCCCTTGCTCTTGTCTCTCACTGGGGTTTGTATTCGAAATCCAGATGCACCGTGAGCTGCGGTTCGTTGTAATCGGCCGGCAGCGGAGGCAGCGGGTTGGAGCTGTACACGGCGCGCAGCGCGGCCCGGTCGAAACTGGCCACCCCGCTGCTCGTCTCCACCCGAGCGTCGCTGACCGCACCGTCCCGCCCCACCCGGAAAAATACCGTGGCCACCACCGATTCCTCGCGGCCGCTGTAGGGATTGATCCAGTTACGGCTGATCTTGTCGACCATCAGGCGCAGGTAATACGGGTACTCGAACACCTCATCCGAGCGCATGCCGCTCAGGCCCGGGTCGACCGGGGACAGGTTTTTGCCCTGGACAGCAGACGGCTGCGATTTTTTCGGCTTGGGCGTCTCTTTCTTGGGCTTGGGTTTGAGGCGCTTTTTCTCCTCCGGCGGAGGCGGGATCGTTTCCTCCGTCACCTGCTCCACCACCTCGTCCGGCGGAGCGGCCTGCACATCCGGCATGGCGATGAGCTGCACCTGATAGACCGAGGGCAGGGAGATGTAGGAGGTCCGGCGCCAGCCCGCCACAATCACGGCGGCCACGAGGCCCAGATGGATGAAAGCCGAGACCAGAATCGCCTTGCGCAAAAAACGTCCTTTCATCGACCGCGGCCGGGTGCATGCCGCGGTCGAGCCTTTGTCAGCGCCTGGAGGACGGCGGCAGCACCGAGGGTTCGGCCACCAGCCCCAGAGACTCGAACCCGGCCTGTTTGATAAGCCCCAAGATCAGGGTCACCTTGCGGTAGGCGATGTCCTCATCCGCCCGCAGGTAGACCGCCTTGGTCTTGCTGCTGGCATAGTACTGGGCCAGCTTGTCGGCCAACTGCTCCTCGGGCACGGCCTCATCGTTGAGGTAGATGCCCTTGTCCTTGCTCAGGGTGACCACCAGCCCGGTGAACGTGAACGACTGCGCCACCTGGGTCTTGGGCAGCACCACCTCGATCCCGCCCTGGAACAGCGGGGTCGAGATCATGAACACGATCAGCAGGGTCATTGTGACATCGACGAGGGAGGTGATGTTGATCTGATCCATCATCCCGTCCTCGTTCTCACGCTTGATGAACCTGGACAAGCTCTCCTCCCCCGGGCGGTTGGACGACTCCACCGCCGCACTTATTCAGAGAACCTCCGGCCGGCCACCGGTCAGAGGTTCAGGCTGCTCTTGTAGATAATCCCGGCCAGTTCGAGCGCGAAATTGTTGCAGCGGTCCACGATCATCCTCGCCCGGCTGTTCAGGTAGTTGTAGCCGATCACCGCCGGGATGGCCACGAACAGCCCGGCCACCGTGGTGGTCAGGGCGTCCGCGATGCCGGGGGCGACCACCGCGATATTGGCCGAACCCTTTGAGGCGATGTCAAGGAACGCGATCATGATGCCCCAGACCGTGCCCAGCAGGCCGAGGAACGGGCTGATCGTGGTGCAGGTGGCCAGGAACACGATATACTTGCGCAGTTCGGCGCCGCGTTCGGCCACCACGCGTTCCATCGCCATCAGCAGGTTGTCGCGCATCATCACCGTGGGGTCGAAATCCAGGCCCCGATCCGCGGCGCGGGCGGCGATCAGCTTGCGAAGCTGGTGCACCTCGCGCACTGCGGTGGAGACCATGGCCCCGATCGGGGAGACATCCATATCACGGGCCGCCTCTTGGATCTGCTCCAGGTCGCGCGCCTTGCGGAAAGACTCCATGAACACGTCGATCTCGGCCAGCGCCCGGCGCAGCAGCCTGAACTTGGAGCCTATAATGGCCCAGCTCACCACCGAGAAGATGGCCAGGGTGATCAGAATAAGCTGGGCTTCCGGGCTGGCATGGACAATCTTTTCCAACAGCAGTCGGTTCAAAGCTCCGTCCTCTCCTGGATGACTCGTCCTTTACCGTTTCACAGCTTGACAATCTTCTCCGACACCAGGCCGCGCGTACCGAACGCGTTGCGGGTGTCCACTATCGAGCGCGCGTTCTTCAGCACCATCGGGTAGTCGAAACCGCTGTGATCAGTTGTGACCACCACGCAGTCGACCGAGGCGACAAGCTTGGCGGTCAGCTCCTGGCTCACCAGGGGCTTGTCGTTCATGTTGAATTCCTGCACGAACGGGTCGGTGAAACAAACACTCGCACCCTTGCGCTGAAGCAGCTTGATCACATCCAGCGCCGGGCTTTCGCGCAGGTCGTCGATATCTTTCTTGTAGGCCACGCCCAGGACCAGGATCTTGGCGCCCTTGACACTCTTTTCCATCTGGTTGAGCGCACCGGTCACCAGTTCCACCACATAGTCCGGCATCTTGGAGTTGATCTCGCCGGCCAGCTCGATGAAACGGGCATAGTAGTTGAGACTCTTCAGTTTCCACGACAGGTAGTGCGGGTCGATCGGGATGCAGTGGCCGCCCAGGCCGGGGCCGGGCAGGAACGGCATGTAGCCGAACGGCTTGCTCGCCGCGGCCTGCAACACCTCCCACACGTCGATCCCAAGTACGTCGCACATCAGCGCCACCTCGTTCACCAGCCCGATATTCACGCTGCGGAACGTGTTCTCCAGCAGCTTGACCATCTCGGCCGCCTGGGTGGTGGACACCGGCACCACCTTGTCCACGATGCTGCCGTAGTATGCCTGCGCCGCCTCCAGACAGGCCGGAGTGCAGCCGCCGATCACCTTGGGCGTGTTGTGGATCGTGTAGACCTTGTTGCCCGGGTCAACCCGCTCCGGGCTGAACGCCAGGTAGAAATCCTTGCCCACCTTGAGGCCCGTCTCCTGGAGCATCGGCAGGATCAGCTCCTCAGTGGTGCCGGGATAGGTGGTGCTCTCCAGCACGATCAACTGGCCTTTGCGAAGGTGTTTCTTGATCTGCTCGCTGGCGGCCAGGATGAACGAGACATCCGGGTTCTTGGTCTTGTTCAGCGGCGTGGGCACGCAGATCGACATCGCATCCGCTTTGGCCAGCACGCTGAAATCACTGGTGGCCTTGATCAGGCCTTTCTTCACCAGGGGCGAGACCACCGACGGGTCGACATCCGGGATGTGGCTGCCGCCGTGGTTGACCACCTTGATTTTGGATTCGCTCAAATCGATGCCGGTAACCGAGAACCCGGCCGAGGCAAACTCAACCGCCAGCGGGAACCCGACATAACCGAGGCCGATAATCGCTACTTCCGCCTTGCGGCTCTGGATTTTTTCGATAAGTTTCAACTTTACCTCGTTCTGTAAACGGGATGAAAGCTGACCTGGGACAGCCCGAATTTGCAGCGGATGACCGGGCTCAAAGGCAGAAATTTAACGGTACTGCATTTTCAAGTCAATCAATTTTGCCGGAGACCCTGTCCTTCTTACCGCGCCGCTTCATCCCCGCACCGTGACCGGCGGTTCGCCAACATCCAGACAATGACGAAACCATTGCTTTTTTTCAGAATTGATTTAAATTGGGGCTTCTTTCCATTCGACGGAGGAATTGATGGCCAAGGTTTGTGAAGTCTGTGGGAAAATCCCCAGCGTCGGGAATAATGTCTCCCACGCCAACAACCGTACGAAGCGCCGTTTCCTGCCCAACCTTCAGGAGATCCGGATCAGCGAAGGCGGCGTGAACCGCCGCGCCACAGTCTGCACCCGCTGCATCCGCTCCGGCAAGGTCACCAAGGCGGTCTGAACGCGCTGTCAAGCGGTACGACGGCGAAAAAAATCGAGAGAAGCCCTCACTCCACGTGGTCCCAGGGACGCGGAGCGGAGGGCTTTTTCTTTTGGTGCAGAAGCGCCTCGGGGTCGATCCCTGCCCGGACCGCCGCGGCAGGAAGGTCCCGTCCCTCCGGTCCCGCCTGCTCCAGGGCTGTGGCCAGACGGCTGTCGGCGAGCGAGATCAGGGCCTGGGTCAGGCTTTCGGCCGGCGGCTCGCACTGCAGCTCCACCCGCTTCAGCGGAGCCAGAGCGCGCCGTATAACATTCAGCGCCGCCTTGATCTGCCGCGGGGCGAGCATGGCCTCAGCCTGCCAGGCGGTCTGAGGCTTGGGCACGAACGGATTCAGGCTGATCCGCAGCCGGGTGCGCGGCCCCAGAAGCCCGGCAAGCTGACGCACCTGCTCGGCCAGAGCCTCGCGGTCGTCCTCGCTCTCCCCTGGCAGCCCGATCATGTAGTAGAGTTTCACCTGCTCGAACCCCATCTCTGAGGCCCGCGCCACAACCGGGGGCAAAAGCTCGGCGGCCGCAGGCTTGCCCAGCTCACGCAGCAGGGCCGCGCTGGCTGTCTCAGGGGCCAGGGTGATGCTGCGCGTACCGCAGTCCCGCAGCAGGCCGAGGATTTCATCGTTCAGCGTGTCCACGCGCAGCGAACTCGCCCCCAGGCGCAGGCCGCGTTTCTTGACCGCGCGCAGCACGCGGGGCAGCTCGGGGTAGTCGCAGAGGTTGGTCCCGACCAGGCCCGCCACCTGGGCGCCCTCGGGCGCGCTCTCCAGCAGGGATTCCACCCGCTCCGGATCGGAGACCCGCCAGGGGCGGTTGATCCGGCTGACCAGGCAGAACCGGCAGGCGTGACGGCAGCCGCGGGCCAGTTCGAGCATGAACATGTCGGAAAAGTGCGCCTTGGGGGTGAGGATCACGCTGTGGGCCGGTTCACCGCTCAACGGAGCGCTCTGCCGGCGGATGCGCTCCGGCGCGGCGTCTACTGCGGGACGCGGAGCCAGAACTCCCGCCTCCCCCTCTGTCCGCTCGTACCGGTAGAGAGAGGGAACATAGAAACCCGGACGCGCGGCCAGCGCCTCCAGGAACGCTCCCCTCTCCCAGCCTTTGCCCGCACACTCCAGCCACGTATCGATGAAGTCCGGCACCAGGACCTCGCCATCGCCCAGGCCCACGGCCTCGACAAAAGGCGCAATCGGCTCCGGATTGCCCGTGGGCACAGGACCGCCGGCCAGCATCACCGGGAGGTTGCCCCAGCGCTCGGCAGCCCGGGTGGGAAGGCCCATCGCTTTCAGGAACAGCGGCAGCCAGAGGCAGTCCTGCTCGTAACTGAGCGACAGGGCCAGCACGTCGAACGTGGAGGGCGGCTCGCCGCTTTCGAGGGCCAGCCAGCTTCGCTCATCGCCCGGGTTGTCGCGGTCCAGGCAGAACACCCGCTCGCAGCGCGCTTCCGGATGGGCGTTGAACAGGCGGTAGATGGTCTGGAAGCCCAGGCTGGCCATGGCGACATCATAGGGGCTCAGGGCCACCAGGCCCACGTTCAGCTCGGCCCGGCCTTTCCTGACCAGCGTGCCTCGCTCGGCGGCCAGCAAGCTCGTGCGCGTATTTTCAGTCTCACCGTAGCGGGCCATTGCCCTGCCAATCTCTGAGCCAAGCTTTGCATTTTTTGACCAAAATCATACGGTCAACAGGAATCTCAAGTTTGTCTGCTTTCGTTTCAGCGCAAGCAGCAATGCCAGCGGGGCCGTCTTGCCACCCCTTAGGCGAAGGGGAACCGAGGGGGACTAATCTCATAATCGGCCATGGTGCCCCGCGCAAAGATAGGCAAAAAAAAGCCCCCCCGCAACGTCGTCTGTCGCGGAGGAGCGGAAAGTATCGCGAGAAGGATCAATAGGTCTGGTGACGCTCGCGGTCGGGCAGGCTTGGCTTGACCCGCGTGCGCCCGCCGAAAATGCGGTGGTCGAGAAGGAATGAATCCACTAGGTTGAGCACTGTTATCCCCAGGGCGGCGTCCACCAGGTAGCCGCCGATCTTGTAGCGGGTCTGCCCGGTGTCGACCAGGCTCTGGTACTGCTCTCGGGTGAGCGACTGCCCCGCCTTGATATAGCTCTTGGAACCGGCCGAGCGCAGCATGTGCCCTGCCACCAGCATCCCGGCCGTGGCCCCCAGGATAACGTAGCCGGTAAGCATCGGACGGGTCTCGGCGGTCTGGATCAACCGCCAGCCGGGGATGAAATTGCCGATCGGCGCCGCCTCCTTGACATCCTGCACCTCGCGGTAGCGCACCAGGGCGGCCTCCTCCTTGCGGCGCAGCTCGGTCATCACCTGCTGCTGTTCCTGGTTTTTAACCTCGCTCAGACGCACCAGGTTTTCGGCCTTGGCCAGGTCGGGGTTCATCTGCAGCGCCTTTTCGGCGGCCTCCCGCGCTTTCGCGTACTGGTGGGCGTCATAGTACGACAGGCTGATCAAGTACTGCACGTCCACATTGTCGGGCTGCTGCTTGAGCACGATCTGGTAGTTCTCGATCGCCTTGTCGAACATCTCCTTGCGGCGATAGACCTCGCCCAGACCCAGCCGCGCCTGGATGTTGTTGAAATCCTCGGCCACGGCGTTCCAGTACTCGCGCTCGGCCTCATCCCAGAGGTTCATCTCCTGGTATTTTTTGGCCCGGTCCACGCTCTGCCCTGCCTGATAGAGCTGCTCGACGGTCTGCATCTGGGCCGCGGCGCGCTGCGGCGCCAGGCAGACCATCAGGCTGAGGGCAAAGGCGGCCAGGACTGCTCGCATCATCACCGCTCACACTCCTTCCCGGCTGATAGTGAGCATTTGATTGATCTTGGAAAGCAACTGCTGGTTGTAGTCCGTGTCGGTCGGGTCGAGCGTGCCGGTCGGATCGGCGATAGCGGCCGCCTCCTCGTACTGCCCGAGGTTGAAATAGGCCTCCGCCAGGACTGCGTTGATGTCCTGCGAATTGATCGAGGTGCGGTAGGCGAAGACGAAGCTCGGGTCTTTCTCCAGCACCGCCAGGGCGTCATCCCGGACTTTCTGGTAATCGGGCGGGTTGAGATCGCGGTAGACGAAGCTCAGGCCGCTCAGAATGTTGACACTGTCACGGGAGTCCTCGGGGGCGCGTGCCAGGGCCAGGTCGAAATTGAGCACGGCTTTCTGCAGCGAATCCTGCATCGCCATGGCCCAGCCCAGCCCGATATGGGCCTCGAAATGATCCTGGAGCACATCCCGCGACACCGCGGAGCGGAAACTGGTCGCGGCCAGGGCATAGTTACCCTGGGTGAACAGGCTCCAGCCCTTGGAGACATCGCTCAGGTAGGCCGGCTCGATGTTGAATTCCGGGGCCGAGGGCGTGCTGCAGGCGCAGGCCAGTGCGATGGCCAGCCAGAGAGCCCCGGCGATGATATTCAGCCTGTTGTTCTTCATGCCTCTTTCCCTCCGGGGTTCAGCGGATCAGGACCATCTTGCGGTTGATCGCGGTGGAACCGGCCTTCAGTCGGTAGAAATAGATGCCGCTGGGCAATTCCCGTCCGCCCCCGTCCCGTCCGTTCCATTCCACCGAGTACATTCCCGGAGTGTGGATACGGTCGACCAGGGTGCGCACGAGCGCCCCGCGAAGGTTGTAGACTTTAAGCTCCACCTGAGGCGCGCCCATTTCCTCGGGCACGCGGTAGCTGATCGTGGTGGAGGGATTGAACGGGTTGGGCACGTTCTGGGCCAGGGAGAAAGCCCGCGGCAGAGAGGCCGCTCCGGCGCCCAGCCCGGAGAGCAGAGCGAAAGTGCCGGGAGTCTCGCTGGCGGCGGTGTAGAGGTGCCGCGCCTGGTCGTAGCTCGTAGCCAGGGCCTGCCAGCCCGATTCCTCCAGGCGGCAGATCGCGAGATCGCTCCGGTAACCGTCCACCGCGCGGAAATAGACCCGGTAACCGCTGGCGGCAGACTCACTCAGCGGGATAAAAGTGTAGCTCTCGCAGGACAGGCTCTCGCCGCCGGCGCCCAGGCCCTGAAGGCTCAGGTTTTCCAGCTTGCTCTTGAGCGCGTTGCCCTTTGGCGGAATATTGTGCGCCACCAGCATCTCCACCTGGTCCGGCCCGGCCGTCTCGATCCAGGCCGGCAGGGCGGCGGACTGCGAGGCGCCGGCCGAGGCCAGCATAGAGGGGTAGGTCTGGACATACTCGCCAGGCCGCCCGCCGAGGCTGGTGCCGGTCACCGAAAGCAGGAACCCGCCGCGTGCGTAATACTGGCCGCGCCAGATGTCGTTCTGACCGAGCCGCGTCACCCCCAGCGAGGCGAGGTTCACCGTGAGCTGGGGAGTGGCTGACAACGGCACGCTGGAGACGATGTAGATGTTCATGTAGCCGGTCAGCACCGGGTTGCGGCTGAGCAACACGGCAAACTCGGGCGCACCTCCAGTGAAAGAGGTGTTCATCACGAAAGAGAAAGTGCTGCTGTAGACCGGCGTCAGCGTGCTGTTCTGGGCGTTGACCCGCCACCAGAAACGGGTGTTGTCCGGAAGGTTGTTCAGGGTGAGCGTGGTGTCGCTCAGGGTGGTGTAACTGTAGAGTATGCGGCTTGAGCTGAACAGGCTGTCCAGGGACAGGTCGAAAGCATAGCGCACCACATCCGTGCTGTCCTGGGAGTAGCTCCGGTGCCAGGTGAAAGTGATCTGGGTCGCGCTGACCGTGTCGAAACGGGCCGGCGCGATCAGGCTGAAAGCTGCGGGCAGGTCCTCGGGGTTGATCAGCCGGGTGCGGCTGAACACCACGGTGTTGCGCCGGTCCTCCTCGGTGACGTAGAGGTCAGGGCGGCCATCCTGGTTGAAATCGGCCACGGACATGGAGGTCGACACACCGATCCAGGTGGGCATCAGGCCGGAGGGCGCCTCGGAGAAATAGCCGTTGCCGTCGTTGAGCAGAAGGCGGTTGGCCTGGCTGTAGTTGATATAGTATAGGTCCGGATAACCGTCCATGTTGGCGTCGAACGAGCGCACCGCGTAGGTGTTGTCGCTCTCGGCGGGAAGGCGCTGGGTGTCGCGGGTGAACACACCACGGCCGTTGTTCAGGAACAGCTCGTTCTGCTGGGTGTCGCTCTGGGCAACCACCAGGTCAAGGTCGCCGTCACCGTCCACATCCACCAGCTCGCCGCCGTGGGCCTGGGCCGCGCTGGCCGCTGTTATCTCGCTGCGCTGGAATATTCCCTTGCCCTTGTTGGTGAGGATCGCATGGTTCTGCGCCCGGTTGATGATCACGATATCGATGTCCTTGTCCCCGTCGATATCACCGGCGCAGGCCCAGACACTCTGGTCGGCCGCGTTGTTGAGGATGTAGAGGCCGGTGACGTCGCGGAACACGCCCAGGCTGTCGTTGAACAGCAGACGGTTCTGCTCGCCGCCGGGGGTGTTGTTGACCATATACAGGTCGAGCGCCCCGTCACCGTTGAAATCATCGGCCAGGACCATCACCGTGTGCCAGGTCTCGACGGGCATGCGCGGCGCGCCATCGGCCGCCGTGCGCGTGGTGACATCGTCGAAAGCGCCCTTGCCGTTGTTGATGTACAGGCGGCTCTGCTGCCCGTCGTTGCCGAACACGAGGTCAAGATCGTCATCCGCGTCCACGTCGATCGCCGCCACCGAGTTGCTCTTGTCCGCGGGCTGCACGCTGAGAGACTGGGAGGTCACCTCGTGCAGGCCGCCGTCATACTGGTTGTAGAAATAGACGCTGTTCGCCTCGCCGTAGTTGGCCGTCACCACGTCCGGATAGCGGTCGCCGTTGAAATCGGCCACCGCCGCCTGCTCGGAACGGTGCACGTCCGTGGTCCCCAGGAAAGCGGTCGTGTCGGCGTAGCTGGCCTCGGAACGCGGTCCCACGGCCAGCACCTCATAGCTGTAGAGGTCGGCCAGGGGGGCGCGCCTGCGGTCGGCATCAACCCGTCCGAGAGAATCGGTCACCTGGATGAAATACTCGATCCGGCTGCCCACCGGCTTGGCCGGAATGCTGCCCCAGTAGTGCGAGCCGTAATGCTCCATCGCCACGTCGAAGAAAGTCTGCCCCTCGCTGGCATTGCGCCATTTGATCACCGCGCTGCGAATCCCGGAGCGCGCTGTCACCCAGGTGTCGACCCGTCTGGGGCGGTCGGTGTTGGTGGTGTTCGACAGCTCGGTGGTGCGGTTGATGCCCATCTTAGCCTCTGGGCTGATACCCGGGGGCAGCACCTCAAAACGATAAGGCAGCAGGAACGGGTTGCCGATAAGCGAGTCGGGACTCGAAACCCGGAATCCGGCCGAGTCTGAGGCCATTACGAAGTAATTGACCACCGAGTTGTAGGCCTGGCCCGGAATACCGTAGCGGAAATTGTCCGTGCCCGCCTGCGCCATCATCAGCACCGTGTCCTTGTAGACATTGCCGGTGACACTCCAGACGAGCCTGACAGTGGCGGTGAAATTGTCCACCACGCTGGCCGTGATATTGTAGGGGCCGAGGTTGTCGGTCGTGTCGCCGTACTCGGTGGTGAAATAGATGAACGGCGGGGTCTTGTCCTGGGTGATATCACCGGGCGGAGTGACAAAGTTGACCAGGGCCGTGGAGTCGAGCGCGGCGCTGTCCGGGCGGCTGACATTGAGCGCCTGGATGACCTTGGTCTCGGATATGGTAGAATAGACCAGGCCCCAGGTCATGCCGTTGACATCCGTGGGCGTGGTGGGCTGACGGTAGGTGACGCCCTGCTCGTAACCCTGGGCGGCGCGCAGACGGACCTCCACGTTGGAGACCGGCTTTTTCTCCTTGTCCAGCACGGTCACCCGGACCACCGAGGCGCTGCGGCCATTGGCCAGCACCGGGCCGGTGGCGGTCATCCGCCCGTTCAGAGCCTCGCGCTCATCCACCAGTTGGAACGCTCCCAGGTCCTGGATATAGTCGTTCGTGGTGGCGGTCAGCAGGATACTGTCGGTCACCTCACCCTGAGCCGTGCCCAGGAACTGAAGGTGGATCCAGGTCAGGCCGGGCCGGTAGTCGAACAGGCCACCGTTGGAAGTGCGGTAGTTGGCACGGTCATGCTGGAATACACCCTCGATATCAGTGAGCGTGGAAAACCACCCCGAGCTGTCGACCACGGTCGTGCCGCCGGTGCCCGGACGGATGGTCTTGAGGTATGAACGGGCCAGCACACGATCCAGCGGCAAGTGGGTGGAACTGTTGACCACCTGACCGAAGAAAATGATCGAAGCCGGAGGCAACACCTGCGGGAACGTACGCACCGAATCCACACCCGAAGGGCTGACAGTGTACTCAACTCCGTCACTGCGCACTTTGAAATAGTAGGTGGCGTTGACATCCAGAAACCCGAGTTGAACAAAATGAATAATACTCGACTTGCCGGAGGCGATGGTGGAATCCCCCATCACCTTGTCCAAGGCTGTTTTACTCTTGCCGTAGAGCAGGGTGTTGTTGAAAGTCGGCCGGCTGGTGCGCCAGGACACGACAAACGCGTTTCCGAGCTGGTTTGACACCTTGAGGTCGGTGATTGTGAGCGGTTCCTGCGATGACTGCGCCGCGGCGGGCGTCTGTCGCACCAGAACAAGGCCGAGAGCGAGCAGAGCGGTCAGCGCGAAACGGTGCAGAACTTTTGTGTTGGCCATCTTTTCACCTTTCGTGTTTCTTCAACGGTGCGGCTCAGGCCGCACTGCCGCTCATTAACCGCAGAAGGGCCAGCAGGTCGAAAATGTCGATACGGCCGCTGCCGTCCACATCCGCCGCAAAGGCCAGGCGCGGGTCGCCGGCGACGGTCTTCGAGCCGCCCAGTATTTTAAGGATGTCGAGCAGGTCGAACACGTTGACTTTACCGTTGTTGTCCAGGTCGCCGCGCATCCCCAGGTTCGGATCGTAGACCTGGACCGTGTGGGCCGGGATGAAAAAGCTGGCGCTGGCCTGGAGCACCACCGAGCTGTCGGTTTCACTGGTCCAGTAGTTGGGCAGATATTCGATGAACAGACGGTCGCCGGCGCCGGGGTTGAACGCGTAGCCGGTGAGCCCGTCACGCATGGTCGACATGTCCACATCCCACTGCCCGGCGACCTCTCCGGTCCCGCCTTTGCGGTTCAGCACGGTCTTCACCACCGAACGGTCGCCGTTGGCCCTTCTCACCTGCACGCGCACCAGGCAGCGGTCCAGGGGATCGCCCTGCCCGTCGAACAGGCTGCCCCGCGCCGACCAGGGCAGCGAGGCGATTGTCTCCGAAAAGGTCCGGAACGCGTACCAGTGGCCGGAGTTGTCCCAGAGGGCGCTGTCGGAGTGCAGACGGTACTCGTATTCCGTGCCCGGCTTGAGGCCGATCAGGGTGACCAGGTGCGTGTAGCTCTCGCTCCCGTACTCTTCGCTGAACGTCACCAGCGAATCGGAGCCTTTCTCCCGCACCTCGACCTGGTTGACGAGAGTCTTGGTGTCGGTGATCCAGGAAACGCGGGCGCTGGTGATGGACAGGTCGGAGCAGGCCAGGCCGGTCATCTGGACCCCGGCGGCAAGTGAGGGTGTCACGAGGAAAATCAGGGTGGCCAGGGCCAGGATCGGGACAACGACTGTAGTACGCATATTATTTCCTTTCAAAGCTTTATCGGACAAGGTGACCGGTCTGCATCTTTCCTGCCCTGGTCAGTGCAATATCCATACCACAGATTGTTTCCACTCCGCGTGCCAACGCTCGCCTTCTGCTACTTCAGGCGAATCTCCACGCTACCTCAAAAATCAGCCGCGCCAACAGAAATAAAGGCTTTGCCTGCCGTTGCAAATACATAACGCATATCCACTTTCCTCGGGTTTGACCGGCCAGAACAGACTGGCTGGCAATTTTTTCCGTCAGCCGGTAAAAAGAAAGCCGCCATGCGGACACAAGCTGCGGAGCCACAGGGGAATTCTTGCCTCTCATAAGCAGAGGGGGGCGGGTCTGTGACCCGCCCCCCTCTGCAGATACTAACTGTGACTCAATCGGAACCAGTTTTCAGGCTTCGACGGTCATGCCTCACTTGAGGATGATCATCTTGCGCGTAGCCCGGAACGAGGGCGTGGTCAGACGGTAGAAATAGACCCCGCTGGAGGCGCGGCGTCCCACCGAATCGGTGCCGTCCCATTCCACCTGGTATTCGCCCGGTTCACGTACGGAAGCCACCAGGTTGCGGATCATCTGACCGCGCAGGTTGAACACATCCAGCCGCACCGAGACCAGTCCCGCGCCCTCGGGCACCGCATAGCGGATCGTGGTGGAGGGGTTGAACGGGTTCGGCGAGTTCTGGGCCAGGCTGAAAGCCTTTGGCAGCACGGCCGGAGCGCCCCCGGTGCTGGCGTCGGTATCGGTCTTGTCCGAGGCCGACTGGAGGTCCAGGGCGAAATTGTGCGGGCTTTCCGGCTTGACCGTGGAGGAGAAGCTGCGGCTCACGCCCAGGCCCAGTACGGTCAGGTCCATCTTGTCGCCGGCCGCCCACTGATAGGGCATCCCGCTGCCGCTTTCCTTCAGGTTGGCCAGGTTGAGAGTCCACTTGCCGTCATTGTCGGTCACGGCGCAGATCGTCTCGGACTGTCCGCCGCTTTCAGTCCCGCTCAGCTTGAGGAACACCAGCATCCCGGTCAGGGGCTGGTTCTGACTGTCGGTCAGGCGGCCGTACAGGGTGTAGAGACTCAGTCCCGCGCCCATTTGGGCGGTTGTCAGAGTGCCGGACATGGTCTGGGCCACGCTCTGGCTGTTCAGGCCATCGACCGAGTAGCGGTACTCGACACCGGGTTTTAGGCCGCTGACCAGGGCGTAGCTGAACCCGCCCTCCAGGGTCTTGGGCTGAACAAGAATCTCCTTGCCGTCCGGGTCGGTCAGGTGCAGAAGGCCCGGCGCCTGGCTGGTTGCAGACCAGGTAAACGTGGCAGCCGAGCTGGTCACGTTGGCGATATGGATTCCCGGCGTGTTGCCAGTGGCCGAGCGGTTACCCAGATCAATGGCGATAGACGGTATCTTGGTTGTGCCGGAGACGTTGTCGCCGGCCAGCAGGGTGCCGCTGCCGTTGGGGTTCCAGCTCGTGGCCGCGGAGACCTGGAAGATGTAGCCCTGGCCCACGTCGATCCCAAAATTATCTCCCGTGTAGTTTGAGACATCCTTGACATACTGCTTGTACTCCTGGGTGGACGGGTCGTAGCGGAAGATAGCCTGGATACCGGTGACAGTCTTCATCACGCTGTTGGCGTCCCACGAGCGGAACAGGGTTTCATCCTGCGCCGGGCGCGAGACAAAGTACTGTCCGGCGGCCTGGAACTGGATGGTCGGCACGTTGCGCGTGTAGGCGCGGCCATCGAGCAGAATATGGTTCTCGGAGTTCACCTTGATGAAATAGCCTTCCTCGATCGCCAGGTTGAAATCGGAGGCTCCGACATAGGAGCCGCTGATCGCCCGGGTGATCGACTCCTGCACGCCGGTGGAGCTGACATAGCGCGAGATGGCCGGAGTGCCGCCCTGGAGCTGTCCCAGCAGGGCGTGCGCCGTGGAGGGCTGACCTTTGAACAGGTTGAGCGGCAGGCCGATCAGGTTCAAACCGGTCTTGAGCTCGATGTCGTATTTCACATAGGGCACGAGCTTGACCTTGTTGATCGACATCGGGCTGACTGCGTCGGCGGCGCGCAGTGTGTCGTACTGCTCGAAGCCCTTCTCGGCCCCGTCGAACTCGAACAGGAGGTAATCGCCCTGAGCGTGGCTGAACCCGCTGCCGTCACTCTTGCGCAGGTTGGCCAGGTTCATTTCCCACAGACTGTCGCTGCCCACGGTGGCGACCAGGGCCAGCGAGGTGTCCGCGGTACTGGTGGCATCGACCACCTTTAGCCGGACCGTGGCGTTGGTGGCCGCCCCGCTCGTATAGTA
>CAYLSM010000009.1:0-42277 GCA_964386505.1 uncultured Gemmatimonadales bacterium | reverse complement strand
AACCCGCGACATGGATTTCAACCTGCGCGAGTTCCAGGCGCACAACAACAACGAGTTGGCGGACGCCGTGGGCAACTTTGTCAACCGCACGCTCACGTTCGTGCAGCGCTATTTCGACGGCAAAGTGCCGGAGCGCGGCACTCCGGGCGATCTTGACCGCGATATGCTGGGGCAGATCAATTCGGTGGCCGCGCGGATCGGCGAGCTGATCGACAGTTTCCGCTACCGCGCCGCGGCCGATGCTTTCGCCGATTTTGCCCGGTTCTGCAACAAATATTTCAACGACAAGGCGCCCTGGGCCAGCCGCAAGAATGACCTGGAGGGCTGCGCCACAACGCTCAACCTCTGCGTGCAGGCGTCGCACGCCCTGTCGATGGTGATGTGGCCGATCATGCCGTTCTCGTCCGAGAACCTCTGGGGCCAGTTGGGACTGACCACAGACTGGAAACAGCACCCCTGGGAGCAGGATTATGCCAACGCCCTGCCTGCCGGACATGCGATCGGCGAGGTGAAAGTGCTGTTCCCCAAAATCGAGGACAGCCAGATCGAGGCCGAGGAGAAGGCGATCAAGGACCGCGCGGTGACAGTCGAAGCCCCGAAGAAAGCCGAGTCGGAGCCCCTGGAGCCGGCTGTGGATTTCGGCGATTTCCGTAAGGTGGACATCCGGGTGGCGCGCGTGGTTGCCGCCGAGCCGGTGCCAAAGAGCGACAAGCTGCTCAAGCTCAGCCTCGACCTCGGCCCCCTGGGCAGCCGAACCGTGGCCGCCGGCATCGCCAAGCACTACAAGCCCGAGGAACTGGTCGGGCGCAAGGTGCTGATGGTGGCCAACCTCAAGCCGCGCCAGGTGATGGGGTTCGAGAGCCAGGGCATGGTCCTGGCCGCGGTGCAGGGAGAGACCCTGGCCCTGAGCGGGATCGACACCGCCAAAACGCTCGAGCCTGGCTCGCGGATAAGCTGAAACTGAATGCATTTTTCAAAGAATTCAAAGAAGAACAAGGCGGGGAAAACATCTCCCCGCCTTTTTTATGGCCGACAGAATTATTCGCTTTTCAGGATCGGTTCCGTGTATTATATGTAACTATCCAAATCATGCCAAGGTCTTCAGGCAGAGCATACTTCGCTGACTTTGCACAGCCCGCGGAATGCGGCTGCAAACAATATTTCATTTTTTGGGAACATTGTTAAATTTATGAATGTATCCAAAGTAACCAATTTATATCTTGACACAGCCTGTCCTCCCCCTCATCAGGACTCAGACGCATGCGCTGGCTAAAGCGGGCGATCGTTTTCTGTGCTGTGCTTCTCTCCACCCAGGTTTGCGGCTCTCTGGCAGCCGAGAGCGCGGAAGACTACTACATGATGGCGGTCCAGGGGTTCGCGGGCGCCGACTCGCTCAACGCCCTGGCCCAGATCAACCGTGCTATCAGCCTTGACCCGAACCACTGCCGGGCCCGTCTCCTGCGCGGGAATGTCTATTTCGCGGTGGGCAGCTATACCGAGGCCTGGATCGATTACAGCGTGGCGTTCCACGATCCCGACCCCAACCTGAAAACCCTGGCCTGGGCCGGCCTGAGCGACACTTTCACCATGCTGCGACGTCGCCGCCTGCTGAACGACCGTTTCTACGACGAGGCCAACCCGCTCGACCCGGCCCACCCGGATGAGATATTCGCCAAGGCGCAGTTGGCCTACACCTCCGACTCGCCCGAGGGGAACCGCATGGCCCGCAGCCTGATGCTGCGGCTGATCCGTTTCAACCCCGGTTACCGCGGCGCCTACCGCCTGTGGCTCAATCTTTTCCGTGACCAGACCCTTCAGGAATGCCAGGCCCTGGACAGTTGCCTGGTGCAGTTCCTGGAGGCCCACCCCGACAGCAGCTCCTGGTGGGTCGAGCTGGCCCGCGACCGGTTCCGGCTGGGTAAGACCGCCGAGGCCCTGGCCGCGCTCGACCGCCTGGAACAAACCAATCCCGGCTATTCCAGCCCGGAGGTCCCACTCCTGCGAGCGCGCTGTAAACTTGAGCAGGGGGATGAACGCTCGTTCCAGTACCTCTATTTCAAGGCTCTGGACACCGCCGCCTCGACCGGGGATTTCAGCAGCCTGTTGGGTCAGGCCGAGGCGGTGTTCACCAAGAACGATTACGGGGAATGGGAGCGTTTCGGCCGCTCCGGCGACCGGGCGGCTTTCCTGCGGCGTTTCTGGGTGCGGTTCAACTCCGACCCGTTCGAGACCGTGAACAGCCGCCTGATCACACACTACCGCCGTCTGCGTTTCGCCGAGCAGAACTACCGCCTGCGCAACATGCAGAGCTTCACGAATTTCTCGCGCCAGAGCGGCCGTCTGGGCATCCCGCAGCACGAGCTGTCCGACCTGGGCGCCCCGGTGATCTGGGAGCACGCGATCAACCTGGGATTCGACCCGCGGGGACTGCTCTACATCCGTTTCGGCGAGCCGGACTCGATGCGCTCCACTCTGCTCGACCGGTTCCCGGCCGATTCTCTCCAGACCTGGTACTACGGGATCATCCCGTTCTCGTTCCAGCGGCTGGGCAAGGATGAGGATTTCGTTTTCCGTCCCACGCAGTACGAGAAATCCCTGGCCGATGTCCTGCGGATCGTGCAGTCGCAACGGTTGGCCGACCCCAACCTGCACTATGCCAAGGAATATTTCGAGGCCCAGTTCATGGCCCCGGAACAAGGCATGCTGGAGGTGGAGTTCTACCAGGATGAGAGTATCCCCGGTACAAGCACCCCGCGCGCGGAGGTGGCGCTGTTCGATGACGCCTGGCGGCTGGTGCTCAAGCGGGAAAGCCCGGTTTATCGAGAAAACATCGACCGTCAGGCGCTCTGGCTGGCCGTTCACCGTCTGACAGTCAAACCGGGGAAATACCGCTATGCTCTTCGACTCAGTTCCGGGGCTGACAAGTGGATCGCCCAGGGCGTGCTGGATCTGAACCCCTTCCCCAGCGACAGCCTCTGCCTGAGCGCCGTGGTCCTGGGCAGCCTTCCCGAGGCCGGCCTGCCCGAGTACGCCCGCGGCCAGATCGCGCTGGTGCCGCGTCCCTCCACGCGTTTCAGCCGGGGCGAGACGATCAACGTGTACCTGGAGCTTTACAACCTGAAAACCAGCCCTGACAGCACCCGCAATTACCTGGAGGGCGTGCTGGTGGAACGCCTTCAGGAGGGCGAGAAAAAGGTGCGCAAGTTCCAGGACAAGAGCGGCGGGCCCCTGGAATTCGAGGAGATAACCACCCAGACCAGCCTCCGGCATATCTTCCAGCGCATCGCCCCCGCGGGCGATGGCCCGGTGGTGGAGACTTTTACCCTCGAAACAGAGGGCCTTCTGCCAGGCTCCTACCGTCTGGTGATCCAGACCCGCGACCTGGCGGGCAAAGGCTGGGACATCGAGGAAACCTTCTTCAATATTGCAGCCGACAGCGCTCAGGCCACCCGCTGATTCCTTTCGGACATTCCATTACCGCTCTTGACATGCACCTGGCCGCGGCGTTATAATCAATTGCATTCCGTACAATCCCCCTCAAACGTTGCAAAATAGACCATCTTGCCGTTAAAGACCCGGTTGCCGACTGTAAACAAACCGCGTGGAGGCCGGCCATGTTTAAGAACAGAACCCACCTGTCAATCGGTCTACTGAGTGTGCTGCCTCTCTGCGCGGCCCTGCTGTTCCCGGCTGCAACCGCGGTCACGGCCGGCCAGGATGCGGTGCAACAGGCCGCCTCCGCGCTCGCGGCGGGCGACACCGCCACCGCTCTCAAAACCCTGAACTCGGCCCTGAAACAGGACAAGCATGACGGGCCCGCGCGTCTGGCCCGCGCCGGGCTGTATTTCGCCCGGGGCCAGGGCAAGGCCGCGCTGCGGGATTATCATGACGCCACCGGGCTGCCCGAGGACAGCCTGCGGGCTGCGGCCTGGCTCGGGATGTCCCGCACCCAGCGTCTGCTTCTGCACAGCATCTACCGGGCCGAGGTCGCCTGCCGCAAAGGGCTGTCCCTGGCCCCGGACAATCCCGCCTTGATGATGGAGAAAGCCCTGGTGCAGTTCAGCTACGGCGGGGCGGAGGGCCACAGCCAGGCCTCCGAGGCGCTGGTCAGTCTGCTCTGCGCCGACCCCGCCTATCCCGGGGCCTACCGTCTCTGGCGCGACTCCTGCCCGGACCCGGATTTCGGTCTGTGCAAGAAACTGCGCCAGGCGATGGAACCCTGGCTGGCCGCGCACCCGGACAGCGCCGTCTGGTGGCAGGACCTGGCCTGGGACAGTTTCCTGGAGGGAGAGACCGGGGAAGCCTTGGCGATACTGGAACGCCTGGGGGCAGCCCGCCCGGATTTCAACAGCCCGGACCGCGAGCTGCTCGCCGCCCGCTGTAAAGTTGAACTGAGCGACAGCGCAGCGTTCATGGAGCACTACAGCCGCGCCCTCGACCTGGCCGTGGAGCGGAACGCCGATACCCGGGCATTCCTTGAGACCGAGGTGATCCTGACCCGCCAGGCCGCCCCGCGCTGGGCCGACTGCACGAGCAACCGCGACAAGGCCGCGTTCCTGCGCAGCTACTGGCTCGACCTGGATGACGACCCCCTGGAGCCGCTCAACCGACGTCTGATCGAGCACTACAACCGCCTGAACTACGCCCAGCGTTATCTGCACCTGCGCAACCCGAACAGCCTGTACAACCGGTCTGCGGATTACAACCGCCTTCTCAGCCAACAGTCGATGGTCTACTACTACGATTCCGAGCCGTTGCAGCGACAGACTACTATCCTGGGCCTGGACCCGCGCGGGGTGGTCTGGGTGCGCCTGGGACCACCGGAAAAGCGCGAGAAGCACTACGATGAGGGCCAGATCGGCGACCAGAATATCGGACAGGCGCCACCGGTTCTGGCGTTACGCGGTTCCCGTCCCTACACAGGCCCCGACCGGAATGACCAGGGCGGCAGCCCCCTCGTAATGAAAGAGATGCCCACGGACCATGAAAGGAACGTGTACTACCGCGAAAGCCCGGTGATCGGGTCAAACAGCGAGTACTGGTACTACGGCAAAGCCACCCTGCTGTTCGTGGACCACGATTTCGCCGGGGAGTACGTTTTCATCCCCGAACAGAGCGTTGGCCCCAAGTTGGACATGATGAGCATTGTGGACAGAGAGCGGTTCATCGACCCCCGGGTGAACTACACCCTGGAGTATTATATGGCCCAGTTCCTGGCCGCCAACTCGTTCGACAACGAGGTGGAGTTCTACCAGGATGACTGGCTGCCCAGGGGCGAGACCCCCACGGCCGATATCGCGGTCTACGACAGCCTCTGGGGTTTCATTGGCCAGACCCGCGGCGAGGTGTTCCGGGTGAAACAGGAAAAAGACCGCGACCTCTGGCTGGCCCGTCACCGGATCACGGTCTTTCCGGGCAAGTACCACTACACCGTGCGCATGTGCTCAGGGGATGAGAAATGGCTGGGCAAGGGCGAAATGCAATTCCCGCCTTTCGAACCGGACAGCCTGAACCTGAGCGCCGTGGTGCTGGGCGCCCCGGCCGCCACGGCCCTGGAAAGCCCGGAGCGCTGCGGCGAGAAATTCGTGCCGCGGCCCTCCACCCGTTTCGGGCGGGGCGAGGAGGTGACAGTCTATTTCGAGGTCTACAACCTTCAGCCTGACAGCCTCGGCGAGCGCAATTACACGGAATGGATCGACGTGGTCCGGCTGGAGGAGGGCGAAAGCCGGGTCAAGAAATACACAGGCAAGGTGTTCCAGTTGATCACGTTCAATCTCTCCGGCCCGCGCACCTCGATCACCCAGTCGTTCGAGCGCCGGGCCGACTGGCGCGGCGACCGCGCCCCCGAGATTTTCAGCCTCGACACCCAGGGACTGGAAAGCGGCGCCTACCGGATCGTGATCCAGGTGCGGGACAACGTGAGCGGCCAGTGGGATACGGAGGAGACTTTCTTCGACATCCAGGGCTCGGCCGAAGCGGCGCTGAAATGATTCCGGGTAAACGCAGAGGGCCGCCCTCGGTTTGACGGGCGGCCCTTTTTTATTCCGGTTAAAAATCCTGAAGTTTTCCTCACACTCCCCACAGGTGCATGGTGTTGACCGGCTGGCCCTGCAGCTTCAGGTAATAGAAAAGCTGCGTCTTGTGCTGGTTCAGGTGGTGCACCATCTGCAGGAAACGCTGCCCAAGCACCATGTCCAAGTTGTCCCAGGGGGCTTTGGCGATCTGGGTGGAAAGCTGCTGCTCGCTGCAAGTGTCCAGGGTCTTGTAGGCCAGAGCCTTATCCTCGGCCAGCTTGGCCTTGGCCTCTTTGACGCTGCCGATTGTGGGCAGCTTCTCGGCCGGGGGCAGCATGCTGTCGGCGGACATGTCCTCGGGCGGCACGCCCCAGTCGCCGGTGGCGAACCCGTGCATCCCGGCCCCGCAGGCGCATGTAAGGTGCATAAGGAGCTGGCCTGTTGTCATCCAGTTGTTTTTGGCCGAGGGTTTCCAGTCCAGATTGCTCCCCTCCACCAGGTCAAACAGGCCCTCGGTGGTGCGGAAAGCTCCCTCCAACTCAAGACGCAGCATCTCTTTCCACTGCATAAGCCCCCCCTTTTACGTACCATAACTGTGGTCGAGGCAAGACGCCCCCGGGATATCGTTTCCTGTGGTCATCCATGCTTACGAATTGGATACACTATACAATGTGCAATATTCCGCTTGCCCGGTTCAAGTCTTCCCGCTTTTCCCGCAAAAAAAACCGCCCCAGCCGAGGGAGGGGCGGCAAAATCCAGAACATCTCAGTATGCGTACGGTTGAGCCTTTATTCCACGTTCACCTTGGCCGCAGACTGCCAGAGGCCGTGGATGTTGCAATAGCTGGAGGCGTAGAGCGTGCCGCTCTTGTCGCTCTTGAGGCTCACGCTCACCGCTGGGGCGGTGTAGACCGTGCTGCTGTCGGCGCCCTGGGCGCCCTCGCCGTGGCAGGTGAACTCGGCCCGGGCCACCTGCAATGGGAATTTCTCGCCCTCGGGCTGGAAATACAGCTCGATCCAGCGGATATGGTGCGCCGTTGTGTTGGGGTGGGCTATTTCCGTGCCCACCGAGGCGCAAACCTTGAACACCTCGCCCTTTTTGACCGACATGGGAAGCTCGATCACCGGGGCGTGCTTCTCGCTCTTGAAATCGGCGCTCTGGAACAGGTCTTTCAGTTCAGCCATTCTTTTCTCCTCCTTAAGGCTGCATGTGTGTTGATCTTCGGGGATACCGGCCTGGCGCCACCTGCGGACACGACCTCCCCAGGCCGGTCTGCTGCTGCGGCGCTGTTTCATATTACTGATTTGACATCCGATTTGCAATCCCCGGCGGCGGGTTTTCAGCCCCCGGCCCGCTGCCTTGCGCCGCCGCCCGGCTGCGTATAGATTGGTAACCCCATGTTCGGTAATTCAATGGCTGCCACAACCGGAGGCTGGATGCGCAGAAAAGAGCGTGAGATCACGGACCGCGCCGAGATGGAATCGATCCTGAAACAGGCGCCCATTTTCCACCTCGGGCTGGCCGATGAGCAGGGCCCCTACGTGGTGCCGCTCAACTGCGGCTACGACAGTCAGGCCGGCTGCCTCTGGTTCCACTGCGCCCGCGAGGGCCGCAAGGTCGAGGCGCTGCGACGCGACAACCGGGTCTGTGTGGAGGCTGTGCTTGACGCGCGCATGGTCACCACGGGCCGCGCCTGCGACTGGACCATGAAATACCGCAGCGTGATCGCTTTCGGGCGGGCGACCCTGGTGGAGGACCCGGCGGAAAAAGCGCGCGGCCTGGATGTGATCATGAGCCATTACAGCGGCCCGACCGGCGAGTACCACGGTCCAAGCCTGGAGCGCACCCTTCTGGTCCGGATCGACATCGAGAGCTTGAGCGGCAAGAAATCCTTGTGACACTTTTGGCAACCGCTATTCCGGAGAAACGATGACACCCCGTGAAAGAGTGCTGACCACCCTGGCGCACACTCAGCCCGACATCTGCCCATGGCACATCTGTTTCACCATCCCGGCCCGCGAGGCCCTGGCCGCGGCCCTGGGCACGGATGACCTGGAATCCGCCTGCGGCAACCATTTCGCCAAGATCGAGGCCGTGCCTGAGGGCGCCTGGCGCGAGATCGCCCCCGATTTCTGGAGCGATGAGTTCGGGGTGATCTGGGACCGCACCCTGGACAAGGACATCGGCAACGTGGACCACCGCCGTCTGGTGCTGCCCGAGCCCGACCTGGCGCGCCTGGAGTTCCCCGATCCCATGAGCGCCGAGCGCTACTCCGGCCACGCGGCGTTCTGCCGCAACAACCCGGATCGTTTCCGGGTAAACGATTTCGGGTTCACACTCTACGAGCGGGCCTGGACCCTGCGCGGAGTGGAGAACCTGCTCATGGACATGGTCGAGCGGCCCCAGTTCGTGGACGCCCTCCTGGACCACATCCTGGAGTGGAACCTCAAAATAGTCGAGGGCGTGAGCCGCTACCCGGTGGATGCGATCCTGTTCGGGGATGACTGGGGCCAGCAGCACGGCCTGATCATGGGCCCGGAGCTGTGGCGGCGCTTCATCAAACCGCGCGCGGCCGAGGAGTACCGCGCCTGCCACGCCGCCGGGATGAAAGTGCTGATCCACTCCTGCGGGGATGTAAGCGACATTTTCGAGGACCTTATCGAGATCGGGGTGGATATGTTCAACCCGTTCCAGCCCGAGGTGATGGACATCGCCCAGGTCAAGGCCCGCTACGGCGACCGTCTGGCGTTCTACGGCGGGATGAGCACGCAGAAAATCCTGCCCTACGGCACGGCGCAGCAGGTGCGCGATGAAACACGGCGGCTGATTGACAGTATCGGCAAGGACGGCGGCTATGTCTGCAGCCCGGCCCACGACACACCCAAGGATGTGCCGGCCGAGAACATGATCGCCATGCTCGAAGTGCTCAAGAGCCAGTAATCTTTGTGAAGTGTAATCTTTAGGGGCACGGCATGCCGTGCCCGAAAGCTTTTATGTTCTCTTGGTTACGGCCAAGAGAACCAGAAGCCACGGGGGCCCGTAAACTCGCCCGGGCAATAACGGCCTTTTTAACTCAGGTGTGCTCGGAGCTATTACACGCTGCCAATGGCGCTGGGCGACGCTGGCGCTGAGCGCCCGCCGGGCCTAAGTGCTGCTTAATCCACTGAGTGCAAGATGAGATTACTCCGCTACACTGGCGCGGCTCAGACATACGGCCCCCGGACGGCCCTGCGGGCCGTTTGCGAAACAGACATGAACGGCTGTAAACATAGGCATTTGTCGTAGGGGCACGGCATGCCGTGCCCAATTGTTTTGGATAAATTCCCCTCGATCCCCCTTTTTCAAAGGGGGAGGCGGATGTACACGCCTGTCAGGAAGAGTGAGCGGCCCGTGCCCAAAGCCGACGAAATCCGTCGCATGTTCGACAATATTGTCGAACGCTACGACCTTCTGAACCGTCTGCTCAGCCTGGGCCAGGACCGCCGCTGGCGGCGCTCCCTGGTCCGGAGCCTGGCCGATGCGCGGGGCCCGGCGCTCGACCTGTGCTGCGGCACCGGGGATGTGTCCCTGGAGCTGCTGCGCCGCGCACCGCACCTTGCTCCTGTCGTGGCCGCCGATTTCTCGGGCCCGATGTGCGTCTCCGCCCGCCGGAAACTCGCTGCCCTCGCCCCGGAGGACGCCCGCTGGAGCGTTGCCCGCGCAGATGCCCTGGGCCTGCCCTTTGCCGACCGTTCGTTCGGCGCGGCCAGCGTGGCTTTCGGGGTGCGCAATTTCGCCGATATGGGCCGCGGCCTGAGCGAACTTCACCGCGTGCTGGCCCCGGGCGGACACCTGGCCGTGCTGGAGTTCGCTCCACCACAGGGCGCTTTCCTGCGCGCTGTCTACCGTCCCTACCTGCGCCTGGCCGTGCCCCTGGCCGGCCGTGTCCTGGCCGGCTCCGGCGCGGCTTATGGCTACCTTTCCAGCTCCATCCAGGCTTTCCTTAGCCCCGGGCGCATGCTGGCGGCCCTGGCCGCCGCCGGGTTCACCCGGGTCGAGGCCTGGCCCCTCACTTTCGGCGTCACCTGCCTCTACACTGCAAGGCGTAACTGAAAAACTGTCTTGGCTCGGCAGGTTATTTGCAGTATAATCGCTGCGGAGCTGTTGCAACCGTTCCCCATTCTCTCTGGATTGCCGATATGAAATGGCGCCTGACTCCGCTCAGGGCCGCGGGCGCGGTGGTTGCGCTGGTGGCCGTGGCTGTGCCCTGGTTTTCCTGGCTCGAGCACCGCTCCAACAGCGAGAACCTGGACCGCATGCTCTACTCAAAGGGCACGGCCCTGATGGAAAGCCTTCTGCACGGGCTGGAGAACTCGCTGGTGGCCGACCACGAACTTACCCTCAGCCTGGGTGCGCGCCTGGCCGACAACGCCCGTCAGGCCCTTCTGAACAGGGACACCGGCCCCGTGCTCGAGGCCGACCTTCGCCGCATGGCCGAGTTGAACGACCTGGCCCGGATCGATATTTATTCGGCCCGGGGATCGCTCCTGGCCACCAGCGACCCGGCCCACGCCAGAGATTCGATCCCCGAGCAACTGGCCGTGGTCCCGATGGAGTGGGACTACAGCGCCGCGTTCATCGATGAGCCCCCCGAGCCGGGACAACCCGACACCTATAACGAAATCTTCGCCGCCGCGGTGCTCGCTCCGGATGGCCGCCGGGCGGTGGCCTGCGCCCACGCCGAAGCCCTTTACGACATCCGCCGCCGCCTCGGGATCGGCCTGATACTGGACGACCTCTCCGCGGTCAAGGGCGTCTCGTACGCAGTTCTTCAGGACACTCTGGGCATCATCGCCGCCTCCAGCCAGGTGCGCGAGATCGGCAGCCTGGCGGCAGACCCGTTCTTCCCCATCCCGCCGGATGAGATACGCGGCCGCTACAAGGACTATTTCGGCGAGGAGGTTTACGAGCTGGCGGCCCAGTTCCAGTGGGCCGGTGAAAGCTACGGCTACCTGCGTGTGGGGATGAGCACGGCCGAGGTGCGCTCAATCGCCGCTCTGGACCGCAAGCGCTTCGCCCTGGGCATGGCCCTGCTGGGAATACTGCTCAGCGTGGTGGGGGTGCTGTACCTGGCCGGACGGCGCCAGTTGCGGCTGGAGCAGGAACACGCCCGGATCAAGGGTCTTTCGGACAGCGTGCTGCAGAGCATGTCAGAGGCCGTGATCGTCCTGGATGACAACAGCCGTGTGCTGCTCTACAACGAGGCTTGCCGTGGGCTCTGCGGGGTGAACCGTCCGGATGTCGAGGGGCGCCCCTTGAGTGAACTCAACCCCGAGCTGGCCTCGCTGCTCGAGCGCCACGGCCTCGGCTGGACCGACATGGCCGAGGTGGAGCTGCGCCGCTCGGACCGCACCGCGCCCGTGCCGCTGCTTCTTTCCACCTCGCCGCTCTGGCTGGAGGAAAGCCGCTTCACCATCGTGATCCTCTCCGACCTGACCGACCGCCGCCGGGCTGAGGAGATGGTGCTGCTCAGCCAGAAATACAAGACCATGGCCGAAATCTCGGCCGGGGTGGCCCACGAGATCCGAAACCCGCTCAACGCCATCGCCATGAACGTGCAGCGGCTGCGCCTGGAATTCTCGCCCGCCGCCTCCGAGCGCGCCGAGTATGATGAGTTCATCGGCATCGTGCTGGCCGAGGTGGAGCGCCTGAACCGGATCGTAGAGCAGTTCCTGCGCCTGGCGCGTTTTCCGGAGCCGCGCCTCAGGAAAGCCTCCCTGCAAGCGCTGATCGGCGAGACCCTGGATTTCCTCTCCCCGGAGGTCGAAAGCCACGGGGTGCGGCTTGAGCGGGCTGTCGGACCGTCGCCGGAGTTCCTTTTCGACCCGGACCAGCTGGGCCAGGTGCTGACCAACCTCGTGCGCAACGCCCTGGATTTCGTGCCCGCGGGGGGATGGATCGAGGTACGGGGAGAAAGCACGGACACCCAGTACCGGGTGAGCGTGAGCGACAACGGCCCCGGAATTCCCTCCCCCGAGGCTGAGAAAGTGTTCGAGCCGTTCTACAGCACCCGTCCCGGCGGACTGGGCCTGGGTCTGGCGATCGTGCAGCGGATTGTGAACGAACATGGAGGCTCGATCCGGCTGGAATGCCCTCCGGCTGGCGGCGCGCGCTTCATTTTCAACCTGCCGCTGCGCCGGGAATGAGCCCCCGGAGTACTGCATATACTATAGAGGACTGTATGAATATGCCGGAGGAAAGATGAGCAAAGGCAGCCTGCTGGTGGTGGAGGATGAGGAGCGCCAGCGCACGACACTGGCCGGGTTTCTGAGCAAGCGCGGCTATGGGGTGGAACAGGCCGCCTCGGGCGAGGAGGCCCTGGAGCGGCTGAAAAGCTCGGCGTTCGACCTGGTGCTGACCGATCAGAAAATGCAGGGCATCGACGGGCTGGAACTGCTGGCCCAGGTCAAGGCCCGTAACCCCGAGACCGAGGTGATCCTGATCACGGCGTTCGGGGATGTCCCCTCGGCCGTGCAGGCGGTCAAGCATGGGGCCTACGAGTACCTGACCAAGCCGGTGGACCTGGAGAAACTGGAGATTTCACTGGAGCGCGCCCTGGAAAAGCGACGCCTTCTGGCCGAGAACCGCGACCTGCGCCGTAAGCTGGCCGAGCCGTTGCAGAGCGTGGACATAGTCTCGGTGAGCGGGGCGATGGAGGCCGTGCTCAACCTGGCCGCCCGCGTGGCGCGGGTCGACTCGCCAGTGCTGATCACCGGCGAGAGCGGCACCGGCAAGGAGATGGTGGCCAAGGCGATCCACGCCGCCAGCGACCGCAGGGACAAGCCGTTCGTGGTGGTCAACTGCGCCGCGCTCAACCGCAACCTGATCGAGAGCGAGCTGTTCGGCCACGAGAAAGGTGCATTCACCGGCGCGATCCGTCAGCGCCAGGGCAAGCTGGAGGCGGCGGACGGCGGGTCGCTGTTCCTGGACGAGCTGGGCGAGATCAGCCCGGAAATCCAGGTCAAGCTGCTGCGGTTCCTTCAGGAGCACACTTTCGAGCGGGTCGGCTCGGACCGCACCCTGCGGGCGGATGTACGCCTTATCACCGCCACCAACCGTGACCTGGGCAAGGCGATATCCGAGGGTCATTTCCGCGAGGATTTCTACTACCGGGTCAACGTGGTCAACATCCATATTCCGCCGCTGCGCGAACGCCGCGAGGACATCCGTCCGCTGGTGGACCATTTCCTGGCCCGCCACCGCGAGCGCCTGGGCGAAAGAAGCATCTCGCGCGAGGCCCTGGATATCCTGACCCGCTACGATTTCCCTGGCAACATCCGCGAGCTGCAGAATATCGTGGAGCGGGCCATGGTCCTGAGCCGCGGGAGCGTGATCTGCGCCGAGGACTTGCCGTTCGGCCTCTCCCTGCCCGGCGCTGGACGGGACTCCGGCGCGTCCGGCGAGTCGCTGATCGATTCGGTGGAGCGCCTGGAACGGCGGATGATCCTGGAAGCCCTGGAAGCCGCGGGAGGAGTGCAGGTCAAGGCCGCCGAGCGCCTGGGACTATCGGAGCGCACCCTGCGCTACCGGATGTCCCGCCTGGGAATCAAATAAAGATATCTGGCTCGACGATTTTGTCGAACCAGACACGACAATATGGTCGAATTTAAGTCTGACAAAGCGGTTTCATTGGTGTCAAGATTACACTTCACTCAGAGCAAAGTTCCACCGGACGTGGGTTTAGTAAAGCTGCTTTTTTAATCCGATTTGTGGCACGGTCCTTGTATTACCTGGTGAACAGCGCGCGCAGTACAAGTTGCATATTATCGGTTTATCAATTATTAATCGCATCAGGGAGGTGCAGAATGACAAAAGCGCGGATGTTCACCGTGGCGGTGCTGGCGGCGGGCCTGGGCCTGCTGAACGCCCCGGCCCAGGCGCAGGATGACGCCGGACAGGTGGAGCAACAGACCGCTGTTCAGGGACGGATGGGTTTCGGACGCGGATTCGCCGGGTTCGTGGATGAGAACAGCAACGGGATCAACGACCGGTTGGAAGACGATGACAACGACGGTATCGTCAACGCCCACGACCCCGACAGCAAGTACTATCGTGATCCGGCCACAATCGGCCGCGGCGTTGGTTTCGTGGATGAGAACGCCAACGGCGTCAACGACCGTCTGGAAGACGACGACAACGATGGCGTGATCAACGCCCTCGATCCGGACAGCAAGTACTACCGCGACCCGGCCACGGTCGGCCGCGGGTTCGTGGATGAGAACGCCAACGGCGTCAACGACCGTCTGGAGGACGACGACAACGACGGTGTGATCAACGCCCTCGATCCAGACAGCAAGTACTACCGTGATCCGGCCAGCACGGGCCAGGGTATGGGACGCGGCATGGGACGCGGTATGGGACGTGGTGTGGGCGGCGGCATGGGCGGCGGCTTCATCGACGAGGACGCCAACGGGATCAACGACCGCCTGGAGGATTCGGACGGTGACGGGATCATCAACCACCTGGACCCGGACAGCAAATATTACCGCGAACCGAACACACTCGGCCGCGGGTTCGTGGATGAGAACGCCAACGGCATCAACGACCGTCTGGAAGACGATGACAACGACGGAGTAGTCAACGCCCTGGACCCTGACAGCAAGTACTACCGTCAGGCCGGCCAGCGGGCCAGCGGCAGGGACGCCGCGGGTACCCGCAGCAGCAGCCGCATGCGTGGCGCGGCCGCATCAGGCGGCAAGCGCTGAATTCCGGCATGACACCGGCCGGGGCCTGGCTCAGAACAGGCCCCGGCCGGTTTTCGAACAGAAGGATGCAACACGGTGAAAGGTATTTTCAAATACGTGGCCCCGGCGGCCATTTTACTGTTCCTGGGGCTGTTGTACCCGACGCTGGCACTTTCGCAGCAGGACAAAGGCCCCGCCGCGTCTTCCGAGGCCGGCAAGAAAAAGGACCAGCCAGCCGAAACCCAGGCTGCCGGTGCAGAGGGCAAGGCCACGTCTAAAGAGGCCCCGGAAAAACAGAATGCCGCTGCGGCGGACAGGAGCGGCGCCCAGCGCAGGCAGCGCGGCCGTCCTGCCCAGGCCGAGGTTCCCCCGGGCGGCAAGGTGGTCGGGTTCGTGGACCGGGACCATGACGGCCGCAACGACCTGTTCCGGGACGCCAACGGTGACGGGGTGAACGATGTGGACAGCAAATCCTACCTCCACCGTTTCGCTTTTGTGGATGTGGACAAGGACGGGGTGAACGACAAGTTCGTGGACGCGGACGGCGACGGGGTGAACGACCTGAACCCGGATTTCGTGGATGAGGACGGCGACGGGGTCTGCGACAACGTGATCGATTACAGCGGACGCTTCATCAACGATATCACCGGGATGCGCTACAACACCAAGAGCCTGCGCGGCTACAAGTTCGGGTTCATCAACGAGGAACGCCGCGAGATGCTGCGCAATTTTATCGATGAGGACGCGGACGGAATCCCGGACATGCCGGGGCGGTTCGGCGCCGGCGCAACAATGGGACCGCCGCCCGGAGGCATGCCGCCACCGGGTCGCGACCGGTTCATCGACCGGGACGGGGATGGGATCGACGACAGACGTCAGCGCATGGAGCAGCTTAGAAAAGGACGGAAAGAATGAAGAATCGTACCGGATCGACGATACTTCTGGCCGTGTTGTGTGCGGCGCTGGCGTTGCCGGGGATGGCCCTGGCCCAGGCCGATATCCACGTGGGGACCAATTTCCTGGTGGACGACAACATATTCCGTAACTATTACGGCCAGTCGGATATGGTGAGCATCCCCTATGCATCGCTCGGCTGGCAGATCGCCCCCGAGGAAAGTTCCAACCAGGTCTACCTGGGCTACAGCGGCCAGTTTTTCCTGTTCAACGAACTGAGCCACCGCGACTTTTCGGTGCACGAGTTCGGACTGGACTACAACTACCTGTTCCCCAACTCGCGTAACCGTCTGGCCCTGGGCGGTAACGTTGAGACCCGGCTAAACCCGGCTGAGTACAGCTACTACAATTACACCTCGCTCGGGCTCTACGTCAACTGGAAGACCTACCTTCGCGACGACCTGATGCTGCTGGCCGGCTACAATCTCAGCGGCCGCCAGTTCAGCGAGTTCAGGGAATTCAACTACGTCGAGAACGTTTTCGCCCTGCAGACCAGTTGGTTCCTGCCCACCCGCACCACGCTCCAGCTCTCAGGAGCGCTCTATTACAAGAATTACACCACCGGCATCCAGAGCCTCGACTCGGTATATATCACCTCGGAACAGATAGAGAAGCGGCTGGAGCAGGTCCGTCAGCGGATGGGACAGATGCGTGGGCGCGGCATGGGCGGCTGGATGGTCACTCCCGGCTCCGCGGGGACCGATATCGTGGTTCCGGACGGCGCCTACTGGTACACGGTGCGCCAGGATGAATTCCCCAGCACCGAGCAGGTCAAGCTCGGCCTGACCGTAGCCCAGAGCCTAGCCAAAGGAACAGGCCTGAGCCTGAGCTACACGGCCAGGATCAACCCGCAGTCCAGAAACCGTTATCTTTCCGGCCTGGGCGAGAGCGTGCTGAACAACGAAGAGCTGTTCGACGACCACTACAGCTACAACGGCCACGAGGGCCGTATACAGTTACGCCAGGTCCTGCCCTGGCACAGCGACCTGACCGGCGCTCTCACCCTGCGGCGGCGTCACTACAGCGGCCGTCCCGCGCTGGATGCCGCAGGCGAGGTCCTGCCCGGCGGAGAAAGCCGTCTCGACCGCGCGGCCCTGTTCGAACTCGATCTGTCCAAGAGCCTGCCCGACAACGGCAAGAACATTTTCAGCGGGATGACTTTCTCGCTCTCGCTGGGCACCGGCCGCAACCGTTCCAACGATGCCTACTACCATTACTCGAGCACTTACGCCATGTTTGCCCTGGAAAAAACATTCTAACCCGCTTGTCGGTCCACCGGCCATATCGAATAAAAAAGTAAAACTTTTCTCATTCTCTCTCGTTTAAACTGTGGAAGCAGTTTTGTCTCTGCACAGGGCTGCTTCCACGGTTCCTCCTTTCATTTCCGCGGCCCCCGCGGAATCCGCGATAGATAATACGTGTTTCACATTCCTCCTTCCTTGGTTTGATCCGGTATTTTCCGGGTTGAACCGAACCTATACATTTTGCCGTACACCTTGAAGCATCGCCGTTCTGATAATATTGTCTCAATCAGAGGGCATCGATCGCAACTTTGCTTTTATCGATCATCACTCTCACGGGGGAATGTATGAGACTGATCGAGGTTGCAGGCACTGCGGCAATCGTTTTATTGCTGGGGCTGGCCCTGCCGGCTCTGGGGCAGAAAGCCGGAGATGAGGCCCTGGGAACGCGCAATTACTCGGACTACGAGAAACCGGCGTTCTGCGGCACGAGCTGCCATGTCGATTACTACCGACAGTGGCAGCAGGAGATGCACTCCCAGGCCTATACCCACCACTGGGACGAGATCGAGTATTTCAAGCTGGCCGTACCCCAGGCCGACAAGGACCCGGTCGTGGCCGGGGTCAAGGCCGGCTGCAACGGCTGCCACAGCCCGATGGCGTTCCTGTCCAACGACACTCCGCCGCCCACTCCCGACAAGGGCCAGCGGGTGAACGAATCCGTCTCCTGCGACATCTGCCACACTGCCAGCGGCTACGTCGGCGACCCGCCTCACAATTTCAACTTCATCTCGCAGCCCGGAAAAGTGAAATACGGGCCGCGCGGCGGAGTGACCAGCCCGGAGCACGAGATACGCGCCAGCGAGTTCCACCGCAGCGCCGAGTTCTGCGGCACCTGCCACAATGAAATGAGCCCCTATGGGGTGTGGGTGAAAGCTACACACCTGGAATGGAAAGAGGGCCCCTATGCGGCCGAGGGCGTGGTCTGCCAGGATTGCCACATGCCGGCCGCTCCCGGGCGCCGCGCCTCGATGGGGGCCAAGCTCCCGGATGCCCGCCAGCACCTGTTCCACGGGGCACACGATGAGGGCAAGCTGTCCGGGGCGGTGGAGCTGCGCATCCACCCGGATGTCCGCGAGACCGAGCCCGGCGACAAGGTGGTGTTCACCCTGGTGGCGTTCAACCAGAAAGCCGGCCACCAGATACCCACCGGTTCGGTGGAGGATCGAATTGTCTGGGTGCACGTGGAGGCCACCGACTCCAAGGGCAAGGTCTACCACCTGCCGGTCGATCCGCAGGGCTTCGAGGGCGAGCAGTACAACATCGCCAGCGACGAGCTGGCCTACCAGGACATGGGCCTTCCGCTGGATGATCCGCAGTTCAAGGGCCTGCCGCGCGATGGCGTCCCCGTGGGAGACCGTATCTATCGCAAGGCCTATTTCGACCCCCAGGGCCGCATGACCATCATGCAGTGGAACACCAAGAGCCAGGGCGCCGACTACCGTCTGCCGCCGCGTGGCACGCGGGTGGAGACCTATTCCTGGAACGTGCCGGATGATGTTGCCCCGGGCAAGATAACGGTCAAGGCGACTATAAACTACCGCCGTTTGGTCGAACCGGTGGCCAGGTACCTGGGCGTGCCCGAGGAGGAGTACAAGGTCATCCGGATCAACGAGCACTCCACCGAAATCATGGTGATCGACTGAGCCAAGGAGAGACAATGGACAAGACACATCCAGGCCGCTGGCTGACGGCCGTGCTGCTGAGCCTGCTTTTGTCCAGCCTCGGGGCGCAAAGCTTGCTCGCGATCCCGGCTTTTGCCCGCAAGTACAGGATGAGTTGTAAGACCTGCCACCTGGCGATCCCCAAGCTCAAGCCCTATGGGGATGACTTCGCGGCCAACGGTTTCGAGCTGTCCGACCAGGAAGCCTCCCGCTACTTCGTGGACACGGGTGACGACAAGCTCTCGCTGATCCGCGAGTTCCCGATTGCGGCGCGTTTCGACGGGTTCCTGACCTACAACGACTACGCTGGCAAGAAAGTGGATTTCGACGCGCCCTGGGTGATAAAGCTGTTGTCAGGGGGACGGCTCGCCGACCACCTGGCCTACTACTTCTATTTCCTGATGAACGAGCAGGGCGAGGTGGTGGGGGTCGAGGACGCCTACGTGATGTTCAACAACCTGTTGAAAACGGATTTCGACATCTACGTGGGCCAGTTCCAGATCTGCGACCCGCTGTTCAAGCGCGAGACCCGCCTGGAATTCGAGGACTACCGGATCTACAAGGCCTCACCCGGCATGTCCGGGATCAACCTGGAGTACGACCGCGGCGTGATGTTCACCTGGGGCGGCAAGAAAGGAACCGACCTGGTGCTGGAGGTGCTCAACGGCAACGGGATCGGCCAGGCGGATGAGAGCCTGAACTACGACCAGGACAAGTACAAGAATTTTCTGGGGCGTATCTCGCAGGAGCTGCACAAGAAAGTCCGGGTCGGGGCGTTCGCATTCACCGGACGGGAGCGGATGGACGGCAACCTGAACAAGGTCTGGATGGCCGGGCCGGATGCCACGATCGACTTTTCGGACAAGTGCCAGCTCAACCTGCAGTACCTGGAGCGGCGGGATAACAACCCGTTCTTCTCTGCGGGCGACCCGCCCGAGATCAAAACCCGCGGCGGGTTCGCCGAACTGGTTGTCGCACCCAAGGGCGATGAGAGCCGCCTGTTCCTGGTCGGAATCTGGAACCGGGTCGACTCTGATCTGGATGAGCTTGATTACCACAGCCTGAGCCTGCACATGACCTATCTGTTGCGGCGCAATTTCAGGCTGGTCAGTGAATTCGGGCGCGAGTTCGAGAACAAGAACAACCGTCTCGGACTGGGTTTCGTCGCCGCATTCTGAACCATTTCACACCGCGGGTGGACCCGTGGCCGGGTCCACCCCGATTTTTTCTCCGGAGAAGGCAGTCCCTGGTGTAACCTCCTGGGACAGGAAAGAGTTTATTCTGTGTTGCGTTCCGGCCGCTCCGGGGAAAGTGTAAATCATTGTTTTTCGAGAAAAATCCGCCTTTGGTGTTGACACAATTTTATCAGACTATTACAATTTCGATGATATGAGCTTTTCTGTCAGCCGTATTTTGCCGCTGACGGCCCTCCACCACCCACAGATCGAAAACGGACATGTTCACTCGACGCTACCGCCTTGTCGCAGCTTCCGCCTTGAGCCTCCTGCTGTCCGCCTCCGGGCTGTGGGCCCAGCTCACTTTCAGCGGTAACGCGCGCTCGCTGTTCTACGGACGCGAGATTTTCCCCGGCGCTTTCAGCGATAACACCGAGGACAGTTTCCGCTATTACCAGAGTTTCGGCCTGCACCTGGTGGGCCGCGGCAAGGCCGGACAGCTCGGTTTCCACACCTTCTTCCAGGTGAGCGACGACCTGAGCCTGGACCTGAACGACGACCCGCAGTCGCGCCTGTACAATGGCTACCTGGAATGGAAGAACAAGGGCACGAACCTCAGCCTGGGCCGCCAGTGGATCACCCTGGGGCCCTCCAGCCTCACCCTGGACGGGTTCAAGGCCAGCCAGTCGATCGGCAAAGCGGTCGAGGTGACCGGCTACCTGGGCACACAGACACCGTTTTCGCGCAAGTTCGACCTGCAGGGCTGGGACAGCGCCAAGAGCGGCGGTTTCTATGCGCGCACCCTGAGCCTCAAGAACGCCGGCCTGGGGATCGGCCTGCAGCAGAAAAGCTACAAGGGTGAGACCACGTTCCGCGAGCTTGGAATAGACGGCCGGATCAAGCTGCCCGAGGGGGTGGATCTTCTGGGCCGCGCCGATTTCAACCTTCTGGAGTCGGGCCTCCAGCGCGCGGTGCTGACCAGCCGCTACCGGCCGGCAGACAGCCGTTTCGGGTTCATGGCCGAGTACCGTCACTACGAGCCGCGGCTGTTCGACAAAAGCTATTTCAAGCGGTTCGACCTGGAGGGCCACGAGCAGGTGCGCGGAGGCGTGACCTGTGAGCTCAAGCCCGGGGTGAGCCTCAACGCCAGCTACACCGGGGTGTATTTCGAGGACGACAGCGACAGCTATATCACCCTGGGCGCGGCCTGCCCCTACGGCTCGGTCTCGTATTTCCACGGCACCGGCGCCTCCGGGGATGAGGACGGGTTCGCGGCCAGCGGCAGTTACGTGTTCTGCAAGGCCTGGGAGCTGTTCGCGGATGTGGACTACTCGCTCTACCGTTTCTACGAGGAGCTCGACCGTGACTATGTCTTCTCCTCGGCTTTCGGCCTGAACTGGCGTCCCAACCGCACGGTCCTGGCCGGCCTGGAGTTCCAGGACCTGAACAACGATTTCCTCAGCAAGGACTTCCGGGTCCTGCTCAAATTCGCTCTGAACTACAGCCAGATATTCTAACGAAAGAAAGAGAAGGTCCCCGCGCAATGAGAAATTCGCTCAAGATCATGCTGCCGGTATCATTGGCCGCGTCGGTTTTTCTGGTCGCCCTGGGCTTGGGAGCTATGCCGCGGCGCGAGGACGCGGGCGTGACCTTTTCGCACAAGCTGCACCTGGACATGGGAATCGAGTGCAACAACTGTCACGCGAAAGCCGACTCCAGCGCCCGGGGCACGGATGACCTGATGCCGGTGCAGGATAACTGCCTGCAGTGCCACGGCGAGGAGGACCTCAAAAGCTGGACCACCCGCACCGACAGCCCCCGCATGGGACGGCTGGTCACCGACTACAGCCCCAAGTTCAACCACGCCAAGCACGTGGAGGAAAAGATCGACTGCCAGCGCTGCCACGTGGGGATAAGCGAGTCGGACAGCAGTTCAACCACGCACATGCCGGTGATGGCGCTCTGCATGCACTGCCATGACGGGGTCAAGGCGGGCAAGGAGTGCAACCTTTGCCACATCGAGCCCAACGGCCCCCGTCCCGCCGACCATGTGATGCCGGCCTGGGGCAAGCAGCACGGCGACAAGGCCCGTATGGACAACGGCACCGCCTGCACGATGTGCCATGAGCGCAACGATTGCCAGGAATGCCACCAGGGCGACAACCTTCTGCCGCGGGTGCATCCGATCGGCTTCGAGCACACCCACCCGCTCGAGGTGCGCTCGCAGCGCACCGACTGCGCGGCCTGTCACGAGGACCGCTCATTCTGCATCCAGTGCCATCAGGCGCGCCAGGTCTACCCGCGCTCGCACCAGCGGACCGCCTGGGCCGTGGCCGGAAGCGGCGGGGCGCACGCTGCCCAGGCCAAGGCAAACATCGAGCAGTGCGCCGCCTGTCACGAGGATGACCCGTCCAGCCAGCCGGTTTGCGCTGACTGCCACGGCCGCTGATAAACAACCCCCTGGGAGTGGTGCTTTCAATGAGAAAAACGACTTTGGGCCTCGTTCTGCGGAGCGTGACGCTCCTGGCCGTGGCCGGATTGTTGGCTGCGGGCTGTGCCGACCGCAAGGAACTCGAGACTCCCGAAACCCATGTCGAGGGCTGGATGGACCCGGCATCGAGCCAGTTCCACGGGGCCAAGATCGAGGCTGTCAACCTGATCTCCTGCCAGGACTGCCACGGCGCGGACTACAAGGGCGGCACCAGCGGGGTGAGCTGCTACAAGTGCCACGCCGGCGGCCCGAGCGGACATCCCGGCGGCTGGATGGACAGCACCAGCACCCATTTCCACGGCCTGACAGTGGCCGCGGACGGCACCGCGGGCTGCGCGGTCTGCCACGGGGAGGATTTCCGGGGCCAGGAGAACAACGGCTCCTCCTGCTACCTGTGCCATAACGGCCCGAGCGGCCACCCGGCCTCGGGCTGGCTGAGCAAGACCAGCGCGAATTTCCATGGCCTGGCTGCCAGCATCCGCGGGCTGCACGACTGCGCCCTCTGCCACGGAGCCGATTTCTCCGGCGGCACCAGCGGCACCTCTTGCACGAGCTGCCACCAGAACCCGAGCGGTCACCCCTCCACCGGCTGGCTGGACCAGAGTTCGGATAAGTTCCACGCCAAGCGCATGAGCGTGACCGGCCTGAGCTATTGCGCCGGCTGCCACGGCGCCGACTACAAGGGCGGCGAGAGCGGCGTGAGCTGCTACCAGTGCCACAACGGCCCGAGCGGACATCCCTCGGTCGGCTGGCTGGACAAGACCAACGCCAGTTTCCACGGCCTGGCCGCCAGCACCCGCGGCCTGCCCGACTGCGCCACCTGCCACGGCAGCGATTTCAAGGGCGGAACCTCCGGCGCCTCCTGCTATACCTGCCACAGCACCGGCCCGAGCGGCCACCCGGCCCAGTCCGACTGGCTCAACAGCGCCAGTCCGCGTTTCCACGGCGTGCGCCTGTCGCAGACCGGGACCCAGTACTGCGCCGGCTGCCACGGCTCCGATTTCAAGGGCGGCTACGCTCAGGTGAGCTGCTATACCTGCCATGACGGGCCCAGCGGCCACCCGGCCCGCTGGCTGGATAAAACCGCCGGTCAGGATTTCCACGGCACGGTGGTCCAGAAAAGCGGTGTTACCAGTTGCCTGCCCTGCCACGGCCAGGACCTGAGCGGCGGCATCAGCGGAGTGGCCTGCTCGCAGTGCCATTGATCGCGGCTTATTCCTCCGGCCGGGAGCACCCGTATTCACCTACGGCGCTCCCGGTCCGTTTTTCCGGTACGGTCCAGGCTGAAGCGGACCCGTGCGCCGGATTGACAAACCGGATTCAAAGAAATAGCTTAAGGTTGTCCGGCGGCGTTCGCAGCCCAGGATACAGCTCGGCTCACACTGCAGAATCCAGCGATAACTAATTCCAGACACTCCGGAATCCGGTCCGTCCCCGGCGGCTCAGAGCGGGACGGGGTCAGCAAAGGAGCGCATTTCCATGCCTGAATCGGGCGATAAGGGCAGGCGCAGGTTCCTCAACTTTTTCCTCGGGGCCGGCTCGCTGACTTTCCTGTCAGCCGTGGGCTACCCGGTGCTCAAGTACCTCACTCCCCCGGACTCCGGCACGGAGAGCGGCAACGAGACCGTGAGCGCGGGCAAGGTGGCCGATCTGGCCCGCAACAGCGGCAAGATCGTAAAGTTCGGGAACCAGCCGGCCATCGTGATCCGCAGGCAGGACGGCGAGGTGAAGGCTTTCCTGGCGGTCTGCACGCACCTGGGGTGCACGGTGCAGTACATGCCCACCGACCGGGTGATCTGGTGCGCCTGCCACAACGGCAAGTACGACCTCAACGGGATCAACATCTCGGGCCCGCCGCCCCGTCCGCTCACCCCGCTCAAGGTGAACGTCCAGAACGACGAGATTTTCATCTCACGGGAGGCCTGAACAATGCCGCTGCGGAGCGTTCCAGAAAAGGCCTACCAGTGGCTCAACGAGCGCATGGGCCTGGACAGTATCTTCTCTTTCCTGCGCCACAAGGAGGTGCCGCAGAGTTCCTCCTCGCTCTGGTACTATTTCGGCGGAGTGTCGCTGTTTCTTTTCCTGGTACAGGTGACCACCGGGATCCTTCTGCTGATGTACTACCGTCCGGGCACGGCCAGCAGCTACGAAAGCCTCCAGTTCATCGTGAGCAAGGTGAATTACGGCTGGCTGGTGCGGGACATCCATTCCTGGTCGGCCAACCTGATGGTCCTGTGCGTGATGATCCACATGTTCAGCGTGTTTTTCCTCAAGAGTTACCGCAAGCCCCGCGAGCTGACCTGGATGAGCGGGATGCTCCTTCTGGTGCTGGTGCTCACGTTCGGTTTCAGCGGCTACCTTCTGCCCTGGAACCAGCTTGCCTATTTCGCCACCAAGGTCGGCACGGACATGACCGGCACGGTGCCGCTGGTCGGGGATTACGTGCTCAAGATTGTCCGCGGCGGCCAGGATGTGACCGGGGCCACGCTGTCGCGCTTTTTCGGCCTGCACGTGGCCGTGCTGCCGGGCATTTTCACCCTGGTGCTCAGTTTCCACCTGTTCCTCCTGCAGCGCCAGGGAATGAGCCAGCCGGTCGACTGGGAAGACTTGCCACCGGAAAAGAAACCGGTCATGCCGTTCTACCCCAATTTCGTGCTGCGCGAGTTCATTTTCTGGATGTGCGCCCTGGCCGTGATCAACGCCCTGGCCGTGTTCTTCCCCTGGGAGCTCGGGGTCAAGGCCGATCCGTTCGCCCCGGCCCCGGCCGGCATCCGTCCCGAATGGTATTTCATGTTCATGTTCCAGAGCCTCAAGTTCCTGCCGGCCCATGTGGGGCCGCTGGAGGGCGAGTTTCTGGGCCTGACAGTGTTCAACCTGGCCGGAGTGGTCTGGTTCTTCCTGCCGTTCTGGGACCGCACCGGCGGACGGGGCGTCAAGGCCCGGCTCGTCACCTGGCTCGGCGTGTTTGTGGTCGTCTATATCCTCGTGATGACAGTCCTGGGCTACCTACTCTCCTGAGGAGCGCCCGGAACGGATAACCGGCCGCAAGGGGAAAACATCTCCGCCCCGCGGCCAGCCCTCAACGGCTGAGAGGAAACCGATGAGATTCACGATCCTGCTGGCGCTGCTCGCCCTGCCGGCCCTGGCCGCGGCGCAGTCCGGGGACGGAAAACCGACCGCCACCGACAACAACTGCATCCGTTGCCACAGCCGGCTGATGAAGAATTATGCTTTGCCGGCCCAGCGTTATCACGATGATATCCACGCCGACAACGGGGTGCTCTGCTCCGATTGCCACGGCGGTAATCCCGCCAATCCCAACCGTCACGACCGCAAGGACCCGGCCCAGCATTTCCGCGGCAAGCCCACACCGCAGGAGATCCCCGGGCTTTGCGGCCACTGCCATAGCGACCCGGCCTATATGCGCGCGCACAACCCCAAACTGCCGGTGGACCAACTCGAAAAGTATCGTACCAGCCGTCACGGGGAACTCCTTCTGGGCAAGGGCGACCCCAAGCCGGCCCAGTGCGTGAGCTGCCACAGCGTCCACGACATCCGCCAGGTGAACAACCCGGCGAGCAAGGTTTACCCGACCAATGTCCCCGGCACCTGCGCCGCCTGCCATGCGGATGAGAAATACATGGCCGATTACGGCATCCCGACCAACCAGTACGCCCTGTACCGCGGCAGCGTCCACGGCGCGGCCCTGCTGGACCGCGAGGATACCGGCGCCCCGGCCTGCAACGACTGCCACGGCAACCACGGGGCCTACCCGCCCGAGGTGCAGAATGTGGCCCAGGTCTGCGGGTTGTGCCACATCCGCAACGCCAAGCTGTACGAGGCCAGTTTCCACAGTTCGATCTTCGAGAGCATCGGGGAGTCGGGCTGCGTGACCTGTCACGCCAACCACGGCATCCGTCCCCCGGTGGACGCCATGCTGGGGGCCGGGGACCGTGCCACTTGCGGTAAATGCCACCGAGACGGCCAGTCTGACCCCGGGTTTGCCCTGGGTCTGGAGATGAAAGGCGTGCTGGACGGGCTGTCGCAGCAGTTGGATTCGGCTGGGGCCCTGGTGGATCAGGCGGCCAAGTACGGGATGGAGGTTTCGGAGTTGCAGTTCGACCTGCGCGATATCCGCCAGAGCCTGATCGAGAGCCGAACAACAATCCATTCGTTCGACTCGGACGAGGTGCGCAAGAGCGCCGCCCCGGGCCTGGCCCTGGCCGCCAAGGTGGACACCTTGGCCTGGCAGAGCCTGGCCGAGCACGGCAAGCGCCGCTGGTGGCTGGGTGGTGCGACCCTGGTGCTGCTCTCCGTGATCGCGGGAGTGATTATGCTTCTGCGGCAGGTGGAGCGGAAATAGGAGTCCTAATCAACGAATTGACTGGCTGAAGGAAATTGAAGAGCCAGCCGCCGTGGGGCGGCTGGCTCTTTGTATTATACGTGCGCTTGCGGCTCAATGCACCGGCAGTTGGGCATGCCCGGCGGCTAACAGCACCAGGGCCGCCAGGATCAGAAGGGACAGACGGGCCTCGCGCGTAACCCTGATCCGTCCGCCGAACACCTTCCGAAACCCGGCAATCAGCGGGCGGTGGTTCAGCCAGACATGCCATGCGCCGAACGCCACGAACACGATCCCCAGTGCGGTGTGCACGGCCATCCAGGCGTGACGGGCCCCGGCCAGAGGGGCGTCCTGCAACAGGTGCAGAGCCAGGCCGGAAAAGGGAAGGCTCAGCGCGGAAAACCCGGCCATCTGGGCGCTGAAAGCCCGTTTGTCGAGATTCCTTTGGGCGGTGTTCATCCGGCAGCCCTCCTCTGGAATGTGAGAATCGCGCCGTGAGGACAGGCCCGCATGCATTTCAGACAGCCGGTGCAGAGTCCGGCCCGACGGACCAGCGCGTGCTTGTGCAGGCCGAGCAGGGAAATGACTTTCAGCACTCCCTGCGGGCAGGCCTCGACACATTTACCGCAGGCCTCGCAGGCCTCCCGGTCCAGGGCGATGTGATCGGTGTGGAGATTGCTCATCCGCATTATTTCGTTCCCTCTCAGTATGACGTTGTAGAACATGCCGCCCTCATTTCTCCGCCGCTTCCGCGACGAACCTTTTTCCCAAAGCCCAGAGGCTGTCCACCGCGGCCCCGACCGGCAATTCCGGGTCGATGACCCGCAGGAAATGCAGACCCATTATCGCGGCCAATAACAAAGTGGCCGCTCCCGGGTCGCGGGAGCCCATACGGACAGCAATCTGCTCCCGCCGCAGCCGCAGGTGCTCCACCAGCATTGTCTTCACGGCCGGCATCTCCTCGGCCAGGCTGAGCATCTCGCGCAACAGCACGAGGTGGTCATCATCGTTTACCAGGTGCTCGGTAAGCATCCTTTTCCGCTGCCCGGCCTCCTCCTCGTTCATGATTGTGTCAACCCCGCCCGGCCGGTCTTCCATATTGTCGACATGCTTGCCGAGTTCCTGCTCCAGGACCGCCAGCACCAGGTTCTCCTTGGAGCCGAACAGGTGGTGCACCATACCGTGGTTGATCCCGGCGCAGCGGGCCGCCTTGCGCACCGAGAATTCCTGGTGCCCGTTCTCGATCAGCCAGCGGCGTGCGCCCTGGATCAGCCTGTTTCGGGTCTCTTCCATCCGGACTCTCCTTGATTAGTCAGTTGACTAATCAAGTATAAAGCCCTCCCGCAAAACTGTCAAGAGAATACCCTCAAAACAAAACGGCCGCCCAGAATGGTTCTGGGCGGCCGTAACCGTGCACTGCCATAACCTGTTGGAACAAAACTATTTCAGCATCACCATCTTGCGGGTCTGCACGAAGCCGCCGGCCTGCAGACGGTAGAAATACACGCCGCTGGCGACCCGGCCGCCTCGCTCATCCGTGCCGTTCCAGAACACGGTGTACGTACCCGCGTCCCTGGCCTCGTTGACCAGGCTGCGCACGCGCTGGCCGCGCAGGTCGTAGACATCCAGACGCACCTGCACGCCGTTCTGTCCCTCTGGCACGCTGTAGCTGATCGTGGTGGAGGGGTTGAACGGGTTGGGCGAGTTCTGGGCCAGGGCGAAGACCTTGGGCAGAGCGGCTCCGGCGCCCTTGCCGTACAGTGCCAGGGCCAGGTCGGCCTTCTCCTCGTCGGTCAGGTTGAACTGCCCGGCCATCTGCTCGACATAGAGGACTTCCTCGGCGCTCAGGCCCTCCATCGGCTCCACACCGCTGACGCCGGCCGCGGCCAGCAGAGTGGTCTTGTTCGGGCAGGTGGAGTTGCGGATATCGGTCAGCAGGGCCACCGCGTCGGCGATATCCTTGGTCCCGTCGCCGGTATAGTCCAGGCGGGAGTCCTCGGGGTCGGCCCGGCGCAGCAGCAGGAAGAAGATCACGTCGCTGATGTTGTTCTTGCCGTCACCGGTAAAATCGCAGGTCTTGGTGCTCGGCCCGCCCAGGTCCTCGAGCGCATCCTCGAGCAGGGAGACAGCCAGGGACGGGTTGTGGATGCCCCGGCTGCCGTCGTTGTTCACCACGTACCAGTTGTAGGCCGCCCGGTACTGCTTCTCGGTCAGCTTGCCGGAGGTGTAGTCGGCCGTGCTGTAAAGCGGGCTGCCCGAGCTGGAAAGCGGCAGCTTGGCCTTGATCTGGTCGAGGAGCTGGGTCACTCGGGTCTGGATGCCATGGTAGTCGAAATTCTCTCCCATGTCGGCATGGCAGCCCGTGCAGGCCTGAGTGTTGTAGTACTCGTGTGTCGCACCGGTCGAGTCGGTGACCGTGGCTTTCACCGCGAAAGTGTGTCCGCCCACGTAATCGCTCTTGTCGGAGCTGGCCGTGGCCATGTGGCAGCCGACACAGCGGTTCGTGACATAGCGGCCGTGCAGTCCCTCGGGGTATTTCTTGCCGGCGTAGCGGTAGCCCACCGTGCCGTTGAGCATGTCGCTCTGGTGAGATTCGTGCATGCGCGCGCCGACCAGCTCGTTGCCCGGGCGCAGGTGGTGGCAGACATCGCAGGCGTGCGCCGCGGTGCCGTCGCTCTTGTACTTGGCCACGCCCAGCGAATCACGGGACAGGTAATCCTCGGACAGGCGGAGCTGGTGCTCGGTGCCTTTCTCGTGCGGGTCGTGGCAGACCTGGCAGGTCTGTCCGTTCCCGTTCTTGTAAGGCGAGGCCGCCGTGTGAGCGCTGGCGAAATTCACCTCGAAGAAACCCTCGGCCGTATGGCAAGGCACGCAGGTGTTGCCGGAGCGGTTGAACGCCTCCGTGGGTGTGAAAGCTGTGCCGTGCTTGGAATGACGCCACTGGGTCGGAATGGGGTAATACGGCTTGCTGTCGTGGCAGAAGTTGCAGACTCCGGCATCGTAGCTGACATCGATGGCGGACGTGTTGCCCTTGTGCAGGCTGCCCGGGCCGTGGCAGCTTTCGCACTGCACGTTGGCAAGCTGGGCCAGGTCGGGATGCTGAGTGACCAGGGTGTCCCACTGTGCGCTGCTCATCGTGGCGGGGAAAGTCCAGCCGGCGGTCTTGGCCAGGTCATCGAAACCGCCGTTGACCGCCAGTGTATCATAGCCGGTCGAATGGCACTGTACACAGTTCTGGCCGAAATGGCTGCTCAGGGTGCCGCTTATCCCCCGCTGCAGCGTGGTGGCGTGATTTGTCTGGCCCCACGAGGCGGCGACATCGGCGTGGCAGCCCGCGCACTGGCCCTTGGAGAACGAGGGCGAGGCGCCGCCGATATTGCCGATGCCCACGTAGTTGGCCCCGGTAATCGTCATCTCGGCTGTGGTGGTGATAGTATCGGTCACGGTCAGGCTGACCACGTAGGAGCCGACAATGTCAGGAATGAAATGGACCTCGCGGGTGGAGGTCCCGCTCAACGCAGCCTGCGAGCCGCTCGGTTTGGTCGTGATCGACCAGGCATAGGTGGTGCCCGCGTTCACGCTGTTCAGATAGACCGGTTGGCCGACCCCGGTTACCGCCAGGGGTGTATTACGCTGTGTCGTCAGATGCATTTCCGTAATCAGCTGGGGCGAATAGCCCACCAGGTCGATCACGGCATCCGCGAACAGCGGATATGCGATGAGCAGTGACAGAGCACCCGCTTTGAGAATGTACCCTGCGATTTTCCGCATAAAAGTGCTCCGGGTGGGTTGAAGGTTGACACTCGGTCCGGGCAGCCGCAGACAGGCAGGAGCGGTTACAGCGCCGGGCGCTCGACAGTCCGGGCGAAACCGGAGCTGTCTATTCTGAACGGAGTCAAGGCGCATAGACCTCCTTTAGGATTGATCCTGGTTTCAGGCCTTCAGTTCAGCCGTACGGGAAAGAGCGAGCTTGACTTCCTCGGGGTCCAGACCGTACTCCTCGGTCACGCCCTGGCGCACCAGGAGCGGCCCCTGGATGAACTTGTCGTTGGTGATGTGGTAGAAAATACGCTGGCCGTCCTTGCGCGAGGTGACAATCCGGCGGTCTTTCATGATCCGGAGGTGTTGGGAGGCGTTGGAAAGAGAGATTCCGGCCTCCTCGGCGATCCGGGTCACTGTCATCTCGCCCCCGCTCAGGCACCAGAGGATTTTCAGGCGCTTGGCGTTCTGGAAGATCGAGCAGAATTCTGACTGCAGGGCAAAAATGTCATCGGCGCACAAAGCTTTGTTTTTCATTTTCGTTCCACCCTGCGGTTGCGTGGGGACCGAATCTGCCACATTGCGTGGATTCGTTATTCATGGACAAGGCAAGCGATTTCGCCCGGAAACCCTTTTGGAACGTTCGGCCGGCCTTGCGGTCAATCCTGACCGGAGCGCAACGTTGCCCTCGCTGTCGTCATAGCATTAATTGTCTGGAATTACGTCAATCGGGCTTGATTCAATCTATCGGGCGTGCCACAACCTGCACAGGTCGGGTTATAGCCTTTATTTTGAGGAGACTGTTTCAATGTACAGGTTTTTAAACGTCAATTCAAGCGAAAAGATACTCAAAATTTTTACCATATTTTGGCTTTTCTTCAGAGTTTAACTACCCTGCCGCACTCCTGTCGCGGAGGCTGGAAACAACCTGCCGGGACCGGTGAAAAAACGGGTACAACCGTATTGACCCCACCGGCTGCATGGGTTACTATTCAGAATCTTTCCCGCCCCTGTCCGGCGCGGGAGACGAACCTTCATTTAACCTGGAAAACGATGAAAAACAAATTCCGTCTGCTTTGCCTCCTGCTGCTTGCAGCCTGTGTCAGTCCCGGTCCCGTCCCGGCCTGGGATCGTGGCACCGTGGCCTACGAGGGCCCGCCCGGGGTCAGTATCAGCCCCGTGATTGTCGACTCGATGCACTTGCTCAAATCCAGCGCCGCGGGTGTAACCCTGCGTCTCAATGTCCGGAACGAACTGGACCGCCCCCTCGCGGGGGCTTTACTCTATGCCGGGATCACCGATTTCCAGGGGCGTGGTCGGCAGGATTTTACAGTCCGTCTGGATATCCCCGCAGGCGAAAGCCGCGAGCTGAGTCTTGCGGCCGACAGCCTGCGAGGCTGCCCGGGGTTCTATGATGTGCGGGTGCTGGCGTTCGACCACGGACGGGAGCTGGGCGGGACCGAGTTCACGTTCGGCCTGGATGTGGACGCCATCGACACGCCGCCCTACCCGCCAGCCGATTTCGACGCTTTCTGGGACGCCACCCGCGACAGCCTGAGCGCCATTCCGCTCGAGGCGGAAGTCCGGAAAGAGGACTCGCTCTGCAGCGCCGACGCGCAGGTCTTCCGGGTCAGTTACCTCAGCCTGCACGGGGTTAGAGTGCACGGCTGGCTGACCCTTCCCGCCCGTGGCAAAGGGCCGTTCCCGGCTTTCCTGATCCTGCCCGGATACAGCGGCGGGCATATATCGCCCCAGTCCGAACTGGCCGCCGAGGGCTGGGCCAGTCTGGCGATCCAGGTGCGCGGCTATGAGGTGGACCGGAAAGACTATCCGCCCGACAACAGCCGCTACATGACAATCGGGATAGACTCACCTGAGACCTACATCTACCGCGAGATCATCTGCCATTGTCTGCGCGGGCTCGACCTTCTGGCCTCACGCCCGGAGGTGGACATGAAGCGCCTGGGGGTGCGCGGGGGAAGCCAGGGGGGAGGGCTGTCTCTGCTCACCGCCGGGCTGGACAGACGTGTGTGCCTGGTCTCGGCGGGAGTGCCGTTCCTGACCGATTTCCCGCTCTCCATGACCATGACCGGCTCACCCTACCGCGAGGTGGTCGATTACATCCGTCAGCACCGCGAGCGCCGGGAGGCGGTGATGCACACCCTGGCCTATGTGGATGTGCTGAACGTGGCGGGACGGATCACCGCGCCGGTGCTGGTCTCGGCCGGCCTGTTCGACCGCACCTGCCCGGCGCCCTCGATCTACGGGATGTTCCTGCGCCTGGCCTCCAAAGACAAGACGATCCGCCTCTACCCCTATCTGGACCACCTGGAAGTGCAAGGCAGCCACTCGGATTTCGAGCATGACTGGCTGGTCCGCCACCTGTCCGCTGCCGGACAGGTGAAATGAAATCGTTAACCGCAACTGGACAGTGACCGTGATGATCATCACTGACAGGATAATCCACCAGCGAGATCATCGAAAACTGCACCAGCGTGCGCGAGCGGATCAATTTCGCTATAATTGAGCAGGTGTCCGCCTTGGGATTACATTTCGCTTTTCCAAGCCGGACAGTATATTTCGGCAACCCGGTATCACTCGTGGATCGTTTGGACCAGTCGGCCCTGCCGGAGGATGACCAGTCAAGGCCGGCCTGACACTTTGCGGAAGCGGATTATGGACATACTGACTCTGGATTGCGGAACCACCCGGATCAAGGCCGGCCTGTTCGAAATTCAGGACAAAAGCCAGCTCACCGAATCCGGTGCGGCCACGCCGATCAAGGCGCCCCTGCGCCTGTGGGTCGACAAGTCGCGGACCCCGGAGGAGGAGCAGGAGGGCATTGTCACCAATTTCGACCGCAGCAACCTGGATGTGGATTCCTATCTCACCCGCGTGCACGAGCTTATCAAGCGGATCGTGGAGGAACTATCCGGCGAGGGCGTGCGGATCGAGTGCCTGTGCGTGACCGCCTGCTGCCCGGCCCTGGTGGCCCTGGACAGCCACATGCGGCCGCTGTATTCGGCCCTGACCCATCTGTTCCGCGGCAGTCAGGTGCAGGCCAAGGAACTGGCCGAGAAGATCGGCCGGGAGCGCTGGCTGGCCGTCACCGGCAACCTTCCTGCCCCGGGCGGAATCTCGCTCACCGCCCTGCAGTGGCTGGCCGCCAACCGTCCCCGCGTGGCATCCGAGGCCGCCCACTGGGTCCACCTGCACGCCCTGATTCTCTACAGCCTGACCGGCAACCTGGTGACCGACCCGACCCAGGCCTCCTACACCGGCCTGTACGATGTGCCCAACGCTGGCGGCTGGCTGGATGAAAGCTGGCTGGAGCAGTTCGGGGTCCGGCGCGAGCAGTTGCCCGAGGTGCGCCCCTCCGATTCGTTCGCCGGGCGCATCACCGTCGAGGCGGCAGCCAGGACCGGCCTGGGCGAGGGCATTCCGGTCGTGACCGGCGGCGCGGATGTGCCCACCGCCCTGACCGCGGCCGAGGAACTGCTGCCCGACTCGGCGCTCAACATGAGCGGCACCACCGAGATCGTGGCCGCCAGCTGCACAACTTTCCCCACGCCGGGCGGCGGTTTCCTGTTGCGTCCGCACATGGCGGCCGGGCGCTGGGCCGTGGCCAAGATAAGCCCCATCGGCGGGCAGACCCTGATCTGGTTCTACGACCGTTTCTGCCGCGATATGTCGCCGGGACGGTTCTGGGACTGGGTATTGCGGTTGGATGTTGAGGTGGAGCGGCTGGTGGAGGACCAGATGGTGGCCGAGGAGCCGGGCGAGGTGGTGGAGTTCGCCCCGTTCCTGTTCGGCTCGCGGCACGACTTGTCGCCGCGGCGGGCCTCGTTTACCGGCCTGACCGCAGACACCACGCGCGAGGACATGCTCTGCGCGGTGCTGGCCGCCTACCGGCGCTGGCTGCACGATGCCTCACAGGAGGTGGCGGCTGCGGTGGGACGGCCACTGTACCGGGTGGTCACCTCGGGCGGCTACGATATCAGCTCGCTCGGTTTCCACCGCCGGGCGGCATTCAACCGTTCCTCTCTCACCCCTATCGAGGCCGCGGTGCTTCGCGGGGCTGCGATCCTGGCCGCCCGGGCCCTGGAAAAGGAAAGCTGAGCACCCCGCTCAGACCCCGAAGACCCAGGACGGAAGCTCCATGCGCGCTCCCTTGGCCGGGTCCACGATCTGGGTGATTTTCAGCTCACCCAGCACGTTGACCAGTTGACGGGCCACCTGCTCCTCGCGGCCGGTGACCTTGCGCACCAGGGCTACCATGTCATCCGTTGCCTGCCAGGCCGCCTCGTTCAGGTCGACATGCGCCCCCAGGGTGGCCACCATCTCCTGGCGCAGGATCACCGGACGGTCGGAAAGACGCTGCGGCAGCTTTCGGAAACGGCAGAGCGTGCTGGTGTCGGTCTCGATCCCCTGACCGCGGATTTCGCCATCACCCTGCGCCGCGTGCCCGTCCCCCACTCCCAGTAACGCACCCTCCACCTGCGCGTTCAGCACCAGGGTGCTCCCGGCGCGCACCTCGCGGCAGTCCATGTTGCCTCCGCACTCGCACGGGGTCTTGGTATCCATCTCGCCCTGGGCCGGGGCTACCCCCACCACACCCAGCATGGGCCAGAGCGGAAGGCGCAACCCAGGCTCCAGCACCAGGTAGCCGCCCTGTATCTCGTAGACCTTGCCCCCGCTGTAGCCCCAGTCGCCCACCCGGATGTCCAGGATATCCATGGCCAGCGTGTCGCCCGGCCCGACACCCTCGATGAACACCGGCCCGGTGGCCGGGTTGACCTTGTCTCCGGGTTTGGCCTCGAAAAATTTCCCCTCGCGCGTCACCAAACCGGGCATGCCGTGGCTGGCCTCGATCAGCACCAGCTCGCCCAGGGCCACGCGGTAGGCCGGCTCCAGTCCCGCCTTGAAAACGGTACAGCTTTTCTCTTGGCTCAGTACACGCACCCCGGTCAGGTTGTCTCCGGCAATGGTGCGGGCCTGACCGAGCCCCGAGAAAGCGCTCCCGGCAGGCTGATCAGCCGCCAGGGCCAGCGAGGGCAGCACTGCGGCGCCGAATCCGAAGCAGCCGAAAAATGTGGCACGGTCCATTGCATACCTCCCCCGGTTATGAATGAGACATAGCTGTTGGTTCCCGTTTCCACCGGGAACGCTTCAATTGCCTTTCAGCGGGTCGATAACATCGCCGCGCAGCTCCAGGCGCGGGCCGAGCAGGGTCGGGTCGATGGCGATGGACTTGTCGAACATCGCGCGCGCCTCGGCTGTCCGGCCCTCGCTCTTCAGGGTCAGGCCCACCAGATAGTGCGCCTCAGCCTGGAAATAGCGGTTCTTCTTGTCCAGCTCCTCGGTCGCGAAAGTCTGCATGGAACGGAGCAGACGGTCGGCGTTGTCTTTCTGTCCCAGCTCTTGCAGGGCCAGAATAATGAAGAAATTCTCGCTGTTGTAGCTGTCGCGGTCACCCTTCAGCGATTCCCAGCCGGAGACAGCCTTCCTGTACTCCTCCTGCGCCTGGGTGCTCTGGCCCAGCCTGGCCAGGGTGCGCCCCAGGTAGTAGTGCACCTGCGGGGCGCTCTGGTACTGGAAATCATCCGCCCCCAGCGAGCTTGGCGGGTAGAGCGCCCGCTCGAACTCGGCCTTGGCCGCGGCATAGTCGCCCCGCTGGAACGCCTGTGCCCCCACGGCATAGCGCAGGAAACGGTACTTGTCGCGCAGGCTGTAGTCACGGTGGCGCTGCTCGAACACGTGGTGCTGGATCAGGCTGTCGGCGACTGAGTAATGCCCGGCCACCAGGTGCGCGGTGAGAAGGCCCTCCACCAGGTAATCATCCCCGGGCGAGCGCAGGATCGCCCGTTCGAGCAGGGCAAGCTGACGGTCGAAGGCACCCTCGCGTGAGTAGAGCAGGCTCAGGTCGGCGAAGGTGCGGGTATGGTCGGGGTTCAGGCGGATAGCGGCCTCGAGCTGCTCGGCGGCCGCCTCAAGACCGCGGCCCTGTTCGGCCAGGGCCAGGCCCAGGCTGCGCCGCAGGCTGAAATCATCCGGGGCCAGGTCCACCGCGGCCTGCCACTGCGCGATCGCCTCCTCCGGACGGTTCAGGAAATACTGCAGGCAGCCCAGCAGGTAGCGCGCGGTCACGTCCGAGGGGTCGTACACAATCGCCTCGGCCAGTGCCTGGCCGCTTTCGCGTCGGAACGGAAAACGGTCTACATTGCCGCGGCTCTCGCGTCCCTTGCGGCAGGCCGTCCCAGCCTCGGAGTCCCGTCCCAGGCGGCGCAGACAAAGGGCTTTCGTGTACCAGAATATGGCCGGGGTGCCGTAGGGGTCGTGGTTGACCTTCTCGGTGCTCTCAAGCACCGCCAGGGCCTCATCCCAGCGGAAAAGGTCGCGGTAGACCGAGGCCAGCTCAAGCGACTCCTGGCTCTGGCCGCCCAGCAGCGAATCCAGGGCGGCGTGGTCCGCCGGGGCCCCGCTCAGGAAAGACCGCTCGGCCATGGCCCAGCGGTCGGTCGGGTCAAGGCGGAGAGCGGTTTCGAGCTGCTCGCGGGCCTGGTCCTTGAGCCCGCTCAGACGGCAGGTCAGGGCCAGAAGGTCGCGGGCGTAGAGGTGCGTGCCGCTGGCCGCGACCGCCTGCTCCAGGTGCGTACGGGCCGCGTTCAGCTCGCCGCGGCGGAACGCGATCTGGCCCAGCGTATATTCCCGCTGGGCATACAGCCCGGAAGTGGGCGGGATGAAATAGAGGTTGCGCTCGGCCTCGGCACTGTCCGCCGCGGCGAGCTGAGCCCGGGACAGATAGTAGTAGGCCTCCTGGTTGTAGGGGTCGCGGTCCACCACCGCGCTCAGGTGTACCACCGCACTGTCCAGGTGGCCCTGGTCCAGGTGCCAGAGGCCCAGGTTCAGGTGCGCCCGAGAGTAGCCGGGATCGCGTTCCAGGGCCGTGCGCAGAAGTGCGGTGCCGGTCTCGGCGTGCATCTCCTCGATCCGGGTCTCGGCCTCCAGGACCAGTTCCTCCAGGCTCATCTGTTCCGGGGTCTTGCGTGTCTTCTCCAACTGGCTGGTAAACGGCGTGTACTCGCGGTGGCCGGGATCACGGTCCGGGCGGCGGTAGTCCAGGACCACGGCGCCATCGCCGCTGGTCACCCGCACCCGCATCCCGCACAGGGCGGCGCTGTCCGCGGCCACGTTTTTCAGCTCCTTGACAAACGGATTGCCCGGGGCCAGGTCTGCCACGCCCTCGAACAATGTTTTCTCTTTACCCGCTCCGGCCACGTTCAGGATGACCCGCGCGCCCGCAATGACCCGATTCGGTGACAGCCCCAGGCGCAGGGAGAATTTCCTGCCCTTGGGGTCGGCGTTCACGCTCAGGTTCAGCGCCAGGTCGGCCGTGGTGGTGGTGAGCCCCCCGATCCCGGCCACCGGGAACCACCACTCGGTCCAGCCCTCGTGGGTGTGGGGCGCGATCCACTCATAGTGGCCGTCCCAGACGTTCCGCCCGCTCTGGATTTCGATATATGGCCCGGCCTTGTCGGTATATCCCCGCTCGATGGACTCGGCGCGGCGGCTGTTGCCCCAGGTCCAGGTTTTCATGCCCTGGGTGATCCGACGGTCGGCGAAGCGGAACGTGCCGTAATCACGGTCGTAGTCGTAGGCCCCCAGGAAATTGTCGTAGATGTCGATGCCGAACACTCCCAGCATGTGCTTGTTGTTCTTGAACCAGGAGTAGTCCACCCCGTTGTAGTAGGGCCAATCGGCCACCTCGCTGGTGGTGTGGCCGATGGTGCGGCCCATCGGATAGACAAAGCGCGTGCCCTGGGTGGCCGGAACCCCGGCATTGACCCAGAGCATGTAGGGCTGACGGTCCTCGCGGCAGTTGTAGAGGCCCACCGTGAGCTGCATGGCCGCCCGGCCCGGATGGAGAGTGAGGATATAGTCCAGCTTCATCCGGAAATAGGGATCCATAGAGCTGAGGATCAGCGCCGCGCTGCCGTCCGGGTAGACCCGCACCCGGCTGAACCAGTACGGCTCGCCATCCACGGTGAGCATGTGGTGGTCGTGTGGTCCGGTGATCTCGATGTCCCCCACCGGCCAGGCGCGCTTGGGGTTGACCCCGGAGAACTTGAGCACGTCGTTCTTGTAGAACACCTCGCAGCCGTGCACCTTGTCGTAGAGCGAGTAGACCCGCCCGCCGAAATCCGGAACCACGGCCAACCGAAGGTACTCGTTCTCCAGGAAAACGGCCTCATACTTGCGCGGCGCGGGCGTTTCGCTCTTGTATGGCCGCATGAAAGGAGGCAGGGGATATTCGCCCTCCAGGGTGGAGTTGGCGAACAGGGTTGGCTCCAGCTCGCGGCCCGAAAACTCGTAGCTCGCCAGCTCAACCTGGCCCCGGTAGACCTTGACCGCCTCCGCGGGCTGCGCTTGAGCCGCAGCCATCTCCGCCCCAGTCAGTATCGTCAGCCCGATCAATATGTTGACAACGCGCCTCGACCGTATCACCTTATCTCCAGTGTTGTTGTGTTTCGCGGATCTCTGCGGACAGGGATTGATTCGCTCGGAGAAACCAATCTACGGGCAAAAGACTGTATTTTCAAGTCCATATTGGCTGTGCGGGGAGATAGCATGGCACAAAGAGTGAGCCTTCTGAGCCTGCAAAACACGCTGGGGCGCTTTATCCTGGCCGCCACCGCGAACGGGTTGTGCCGCGTGCACCGGATCGCGGAGGGAGCGGATGAGACGGAGACACGACTGAGGGTGCTCCAGGACCTGGAGCGCCGTTTCGGGACGTTGGAGGTCGCGGCGGAGTCGGCGGACCTGGAGAAGGCCCGCTGTTACCTGGAGAGTTTCAGTCACGACCCGCGCCAGGCCGGACGCTACGAGGGCACGCTGGATACCGGCGGCACGGCGTTCCAGCGGCGTGTCTGGGACCTTCTGCTCGCCATCCCGGCCGGACAGACCCGCAGCTACGGCGAGCTGGCCGTCCTGGCCGGTTCACCGGGCGGAGCCAGGGCCGCCGGGGCGGCCTGTGGGGCCAATCCACTCATCATAGTGATCCCGTGTCACCGCGCCATCGGCGCGGACCGCAGCCTGACCGGGTTCGGCGGCGGGCTGGAACTCAAGCGCCGCCTGCTGGAGTCCGAGGGCGCACTCCCCTCGGAAACCCAACCCTGCCTGTCACCGCTGTTCGAAACCGGGCGCCTGAGACAATGACTCACTCGCTGCGGGACGTAGTGTCCGTACCGGACGCAGTTATTTTCTTACCGCGCGGCCGGAGGGAGTCGACCCCCAGGCCCGCCTCCTTTTCCACTATCGGCAGGCTGTCCGCGCGCACGACCAGACGCGCCCCGAACCGGCCGGCCACGATACCGTGACGGCCCTCCTCGACCCAGCGCCGGAGGGTGGATTTGGAAACCGGCACCGGCATACGCGCCACCGCCTCACGGATGGTTATCCATTCCCGGTTGTCCCTGGCGAACCCCATGGCTCCTCCTGTCCAATTCTGAGATTCCATCTGCACCGAACGCGTTTACTTGACTTTTCCGCCACAATGCTATAAAGTAGCTCAGGAACGTATTTTTTAACATTCCTGACAAATCGTGCGCGAGTAACGAATATTAAGCAGGCCTGAAATTTATTATTAAATTTCTTTTTGAGATTTATTTTATTATATGGCGTTCTTTTTGTCAATAATTTTAACACACCGGACACGCCATGACACCACGCCCGAGACTTGCAGAACCTGTCCCCTCACGCGGAGGGGAGATCGAGCAGCGTTTCGCCTGGCTCCTGGACCGCATGCGCGACCGCTATCTGGCCGGCGGGTATGAACTGGATGATGTCCACCTGGCGCAGATACTGGGTGTGCACCCCGGTGTGCTGCGCAAGGGGAAATTCTCCAGTGTCTCACCCGCGCTGGCCCAGGCTGCGGCCGAAGCCTGGGATATCGACCTGAACTGGCTGCTGCTGGGCCGGGGACGCGAGCCAGCCGCCCAGGGACCACTGCCCGACCTGGAGCGTATTCCGCGGGAGACCCGTATCACCCGCGGGCGCTGGAGCGACACCGAGGTACGCCGTCTTATGCGCGAAAAGGGATTGAGTCAGAAAGACCTGGCATCTCGTATGGGCATTCCGCAGACCCGGGCCGGGGCCCTGGCCCGCGGCCAGTTGCGCGACCCCGACCTGCGCGACAGCCTGGCCGGTATTCTCGGTGTCCCGGTGGAACAGCTTTTTCTGGTCACCGAGATTCTTCCGCCCGAGGAACCCTCGCCCACTGGCATGGACAACACCGGGCTTTACAGCCTTAGCTCGGTGCGCGGTGCACTGAACCGCATTCTGGATGAGCACCTGGAGGCCGCGCTCGAGGGCGGCGGCGTTCATGCGGAACGTTCTTTCGAGTTTGTGCCGGACGGGATCAGCCTGGTTGTGCCACCGCCCGCGCCCGGCCTTTCCGAGATGGACCGTCTGCGCTACGAACGCAATCGCGAGGTCCTGGAGCGCTGGAGCCGCAGCCGCGTTGCGTTCGATGTGCCGGTGGAGGTGGCGGGACGGTTCTGCCGCGAAGTGTCGGGCTTCTACGAGGGTGGCCGCCTGGATGACGTGGGCCACATACTGCGCGACTATATCAGCGAGGCGGACCAGTCCGGCGGGCAGGCCCGGGCCGCCGACCCGGCCCGTCTGCAGCTAAAGGACAACATGCTCATTGTCGGCGGGGCGCAGATCGAGGTGGATGACCCCGAGCTGCTGGCCCGCATCCCGGAGTACCTCAGTTCGCGCACCGGACGGATGCGCCTGCTGGAATGGCTGCGCAACAATGTCGGGGGCCGCTGAGCCGTGCCGCTTAACGTTGGCGGGGGTGACGGTTGGAGGCCTCATTCCGGATGAATTCCAGCAGGCGCTCGCGAAGTTGACGGTCGCGAAGGGCCTCGGCCAGAAGCGAGGCCAACTGCTCATCCAGCGAGACCGGCTCACCCTGGTTGTCCGTGGTGCGGCGGGCCCGGGTGCGGGCCGGAGTGCAGGAGCGAAGCGACACCTCGGATTCGGCCAGAATGACCAGCAGGCGGGCCGAGAAACGGTACAGGCTGTCGAGGCTGCCCCGGTCGAGCTGCTCGCGCAGCATGGGGATTTCTCCGCGCAGGATATACTCGGCACGCACGCCGCTTCGCACCAGGGCCTCCAGCACCTCCGGCGCCAGGACCGACTCCCTCCGGCGGAACGGTCCGCTGAGGCTGTCCGGCGCCAGCGCCAGCATGGATTCCAACTCCTCGGGGCTCTGGCAGTAAAAGTGTCGCATGACCTCGAGCACACGGTCGAGAATGTCTGGCCAGGGCCGGTTCGTCTCTGCCTTGGACATGGCTTACCCCCCCTTAGGTTGACGTGGCTCTACGGAATTGTCCCAGCTCCTGATCCGAGCCTGACCGGCAGAGCAACACCGGATGTCGGGGCTTTTTCCGCCTTCCCGCCTTAATGCGGCAGAGCGCTGCGGCCCTGACCATGCCCTGCACGCCAAGACGCCTGCCTCCCGATTCCAGGTAACCGTCCTGCCCGGTCCGCGGCGGCTTGACAACCCGGAACGCAGCCGATACCCTTAAAGATGGAGTCAACGATTTTTGCAGAATTTACGAACACGCACCTGCATCACAGCCCACAAATCCGTTTTGCTCAGCGGCACGGGGATAATGTACCACCACGCCCGTTGGAACGAGGCGAAAAACTGCCGCCGCACCACCGGCAGGCCCTGGCGTGAGGCTCCGGAGCCCGGATCGAACCTGAGGAGGACTACCGCGTGACCAACCGTCGTGAATGCCTCAAAGCCCTGGCGGCTGCCTCGGCCCTGGTGGCCGGTCTACCC
>CAYLSM010000008.1:0-43621 GCA_964386505.1 uncultured Gemmatimonadales bacterium | reverse complement strand
TTTCGGCGGCAGTGTCTATTACGGACCGGCCACGGGTGTGCCGGGCCGCGAGGAGATCACTAATTTGCAGGACCGCTGGCGCTGGAGCGATTAGGTCCTGTCCGGTTTTCCTACAGTCCGATGGGCGGGAGTTCCCGCACCTTAACTTTCACGGCGGAGGTCACTATGCGTAGAACCATTTCCAGACTGTTCCCCTGTCTTCTCACGGTGGCGCTCCTGGCTGCAGCCTGCGGCAAACCGTCATCCGAGCCGGCCCCGGCCCAGCCGTTGCCCTCCACCTGGACCGTGCTCGGCCCGGGCGGCGGCGGCGCGCAGTACCTCCCCACGATCAATCCACAGGACCCGCAGAATGTATACATCCGCTGCGACATGACCGCCGCCTACTCCACGCGCGACGGCGGCAAGAGCTGGCACATGTACAACCTGCGCTCCGTGGTCCGGGCTTTCGAGATCGACCCCTCCCAGCCCAACGTGGCCTACGCCGCCAACAGCGGCCTCTACCGCACCGAGGACAAAGGCCTCACCTGGAGCCTGGTCTACCCGGCCCCGGCCAATATTGTCGCCGAGCGCATGCTTGACGACCACGCTGAGCAGAGTTTCGAGACCGCGGACGGCCTCCCCGGCGGCGAGATTGTCAAGGTGCGCGTGGACCCCTCCGACAGCGGCCACCTGATCCTGGGTGTGGCCCCGGAGTTCCGCCGCGGCGCCGGAATGGAGGGCGAGGCCCCAAAGGCGCGACTGATCACCTCCCATGATCGCGGGGCGAGTTGGACAGTGGCGGCCGAGATCGAGGGACGCAACGTGCTGGCCATCGTGCCCGGGGCCTGGGACAGCAAGCCGGGCGAACTGATCGTGATCACGGACCGCAAAGTCGCCCGGATCGCCGAAGACGGCGGCAAGGTTGAGCTGAGCGACCTCCCGGTGGGCCGTCCCGTGGCCGCTGACTGCGGCAAGGATGACAAGGGCAGCGTGATCTACCTGCTGACCGACATCGAGGAGCAGGGTGGCAAGCCCGCGGGCGGCGTGTTCGTGAGCCGCGACCGCGGCCGCACCTGGAAGCTCGCCAACGACTGGTTGACCAAAGGCTGGAAAGTCGGCAACCGTCTGCCCTCGCTGACCACCCTGGCGGTCTGCCAGAGCAACCCGACCACGGTGTACCTGTCCTGCGCCCAGTGGTATGATTCGCCGAACGGTTCGCCGCGGCGCAATTTCGGCATCCTCAAGACAGTCGACTCCGGCGCGGCCTGGGAATGGGTCTACCGCTGCACCAACGACAGCATCCTCAGCGGCAACGGCCCCGGCGGCTGGATGGAGACGAACTACGGCCCGGAGTGGGGCGAGTACCCGCTCTCGCTGGGAGTCTGCCCGAGCAACGCGGATATCTGCTACGCCTCCGATTTCGGCTGCACCTACAACACTACCGATGGCGGCAAGACCTGGACCCAGGTCTACGCCGACATACAGCCGGACGGCGCCAGCGCCAACCGCGGGATCAACGTGACCACCTGCTACGGCATGCATTTCGACCCCTTCGACCCGCAGCACCTGTTCATCAGCTACACCGACATCGGCGCATTCCAGAGCTTCGACGGCGGCAAGAGCTGGCTGCAGGCCATTAACGGCACTCCGCGGCCCTGGATCAATACCTGCTACTGGATGACTTTCGACCCCAAGGTTCAGGGGCGCGCCTGGTCGGTCTGGGGAAGCGGGCACGATCTGCCCCGGCCCAAGATGTTCCGCGGCGGGTATTTCGACCGCTATGTCGGCGGCGTGGCTGTGAGCGGCGACGCCTGCCGCTCCTGGCAGCAGTCCAACTCCGGAATGCCGGACAATACTGTCTGCACGCATATCCTTCTCGACCCGGAAAGCCCGGTGGATGCCCGTGTGCTGTATGTCTGCGGGTTCGGCAAGGGCGTGTTCAAGTCCGTGGACGGCGGCGCATCCTGGAGCCTCATGAACAACGGCCTGGGAGCCAACCTCAACGCCTGGCGTATCACCCGCCTGCCGGACGGCGCCTTGTACCTGCTGGTCTCCCGCGGCCTGGAAAACCGTCAGGTGGTGGACGGCGGCCTGTACGTGAGCCGGGACGGCGCCCAGAGCTGGCAGAGCGTGCCCCTGCCACAGGGCTACAACGCCCCCAACGACCTGGTTTTCGACCCCTCCGACCCTCAGCGCATGTACCTGAGTTGCTGGCCCTGGACCGACAGCACCAGCACCGAGCGCTGCTGCGGGCTGCTCCGCACCTCCGACGGCGGCTCCACCTGGGAGCAGGCTTTCGTGGAGGACGCCCATGTCTACGCCGCGGCAGTGGACCCGGACAATACCTCCACGGTTATAATCAACACGTTCGACAGCGCCGCGTTCCGCAGCGACAACCGCGGCGACACCTGGAGCCGTCTGCCCGGCTACAGCTTCAAGTGGGGCCACCGCCCGGTGTTCGACCCGCACCACAAGGGCATGCTCTACCTGACTACTTTCGGCGGCAGTGTCTACTACGGCCCGGCGGTCGGCACCCCCGGCGCACCCGAGGACATCGTGAATTTCAACAACGGCTGGCGCTGGGGGCAGGACGCGGCGAAAATCACCTCCTTCTGAGGCTTTCCACTCCGCCCGGAGGAATCAAAGGATGCGAGCTTTTCTGACACTTCTCTGCCTGGGTCTGCTTGTCCCGGCACTGGCGCGTGGCCAGACAGCGGGCGCGCTCGATGTGCGCCTGGACCCGGGCCTCACTGCAACCGGTCTCCCGGCGGGCCTGCTTTGCCGGATCGTGCGCGAGGATGCGGCTCTCACTTTCAGCCTCGCGCAGACCGCCAATCCCGGAGTTGACCAGGCCGCTCTGATCGCGGCCTGGAGCAAGGCCACCACCGCCCAGCAGCTTGCCACGGCGGCCTTCGACAGTCAGGGACGGGCCGCTTTCGGCAGCCTCGCCGCGGGCCACTACTGGGCCGTGACCCTGGAACCGGTGGCTTGCGAGCGCTACCGCCTGTTCTGGGCCGAACCGTTTCAGGTGACTGGTGGACAGACCGCCACGTTGACACTCGGCCTGTCCAACGCCGCCCTGCGCCTGGACAGTCTGGAATGCAAACTCCACTGAGAGAGGGAGAACCCCGGATGAAAGCCTGGATGTTCCTGATTCTCGCGGCCCTTTTGAGCGCCGGTGCGCTGCGCGCCGAGGGGCCGCAGTTGCGGCCCCATCCGCGGCTCTACCTGAACCGCAGCACCGAGGGCCGTATTCCCGGCGTGGCGGAAATCCGCGCCCGGGCCGCAGACCCGCAATTCGCGGCGGCCTGGAGCCGGGTGAAAGACTCCTCCAATCCGGCCTGCCTGGCCCTGGCCTGGCTGGCGGATGGCGACACCTCGCGTCTGGGCGACCTGCGCAAGGCCCTGCGCCGTAAGCCCGGCTCCGCCGAACCCCTGGCAGAGCAGGCCCTGGCTTTCGACTGGTCCTATGACGTCTGGAGCGCGGCCGAGCGCAAGGAGTTCGCCGGCTGCCTGATGGACGGGGTCGAGGCAATGCTCAAGCACTACAATATGGACTGTGTCTACCACAACTACACCCGCGGCCCCCACATGGCCCACGGCCTCGCCATGCTGGCCGCCTGGGAGAACGATCCGAGAGCGCCGCAGCATTTAGCGGTCGTGAAACGCCAGATGGACGAGCTGCTCGAAATCCTGGCCGACAGCGCCCGTCTGGACGACATGGCCGGACGCGCGGGCTGGGGCGGCGGTTGGCCCGAGGGCTACGACTACGACCGTCACGGCGGGTTCTACTCCCTGCAGTTCCTTCTGGGCTGGCGCTCGGCCGGCCTGGGCGACTATTTCAGCGGCAGCCGCTACTGGCGGGACAAAATCCTCTGGCTCACCTACGGCACCGGGCCGGATGGCAGCTTTGTCGAGGGCTATGAGGATAACGACTGGCCGTTCCCGATGCGCCACGACCGCGAGATGCTCACCGCCCTGGCCCACGAGTACGGCTCCGGCCTGGCCCGCCGCTGGTGCGACACGTTTGCCGACACCCTGCAATCCCGTCCCTGGTGGGAGTTCGTTTTCGCCGACCCGTCCGTGGCCCCAGCGGGCCCGGAGGAGCTTCCCACCGGACGGTTGATCCCGGGCCTGGGCCTGGCCCTTCTGCGCAGCTCCTGGGACAAAGACGCCGCCTATGTGCGGTTCCACTGCGGGCCCTGGTACACCTACCACCAGCATGACGCCCAGGGTTCGGTGACTGCCTGGCGGGATGGCTCGGCGCGGCTGATCGAGCCGGGGGTGTATGACGGCGAGGTGCACGGCCACTATGTCAACTGGCGCATCCGCACAATCAGTCACAACAGCCTGACCGTGCTCGACCCGACCGAGCGCTTCCACGGTCCCGAGGCTGTCCCCGTGCCGGCCAACGACGGCGGCCAGGTGATCCAGGAGTGGACCCTCAAACCGGCCAATATGAGCCAGTGGCGCGAACAGAGCGGCCTGCGTTCCACCGGAAAAATAACGGTGTTCCTCAACGACCGCTCCCACGATCTGGTGGCGGGTGAGGCCGCGGGGGCTTACACTCCGGGCAAAGTCCAGCGCTGGAGCCGCCAGATGCTGTTCCTCAAGCCCGGCTGGATCGTGCTCTGCGACTTGGTCAGCGCACCTGCGGAGTATCCCAAAACCATATATTTCCACAGCCCGGCCGAGCTGAACGCAAGTGGCCAGGGGGTCGAGGCGGCCGGGACTTTCCGCGCGTTCTGCCTTCTGCCCGCACAAGCCAAACTGAACCTGGCCGGCGGGCCGGGGAAAACATTCGCCTACGGCGGCGAGAACTGGAGCACCATCCCGGCCTACAACGCCCAGGTGGATACGGCCTGGCGCCTGGAGGTGGAGGCCCCGCGCCAGGAGAGCACCGTGTTCCTGACCGCGATCTACCTGCCCAGGCACGGAGAGAGCTCCGCGCCGAAAGCCACTCTCCTGGACTCCGGCCCGGAGCGGGTCAGCCTGAGCCTGGAGGGCGGGTACACGGTCACTCTGAGCCCCGGCGACCCGGAGGCCTACAGCCTCAGCGGGCCGGGCGTGACCTATTCGCTGAGCGGAGTAGTGGCGGCCGACGGCCTGGCGCAGGAGGGCGAGACAGTGAGCCTGTCCGGAGCGGCCACGGCCACGGCGGTCACGGACAGCCACGGCGAGTTCCTGTTCCAGGGCCTGACCCCGGGCGATTATACGCTCACGCGGGCCGCGACCGGCCAGACCCGCCGGGTGGCGATCAGCGAGAGCAGCGTGGGTGGGATAAGGTTCTGAGATTTCTTTCGACAGGAGAAGCTTGGCAGAATTTTGCAGGGGCACGGCGCGCCGTGCCCCTGCTCTTTTGCTGGCATATACGCGACGCGGCTCAATACTCCAGCAGGAACCGGCCGTCTTTCATGATCAGCGTGCCGTCCACCTCGATAGTTGTGCGCTGCAGGACCACGTCCACATGGCCGTTGCTGCGCTGGCTGGAACCGGTTTTCTCCGGGTAGCCGTCCCCGAACGCCACGTGCACGCCGGGGAATTTCTCATCCTGCAAGAGGTTCCCGATCAATTTCTCCAGGCCCACCGCCGTGCCGATCGCGAACTCGCCCAGACGGTCCGCCGTCTCATCCTGCTGCGTGTAGCGGCGGAACTCCTCCAGCAGGGCCGTGTTCTTGCACTCCAGTCCCGAGATGCGGCTGTCCTTGAGCTCGATGCGCAGAGGGGTTTTCTCCAGCGGCCCGTATTTCTGGTCGAAATAGTCCCCCACCGTGCCGTCCACCACCAGCACCGAGCCCTCGGCCACGCTCTCGGCGCAGGTGAACACCTCGCCGTCAGGAAGGTTCATCCACTCGCCCGGCCCGATCAGCCCGTCCGAGATCACCCAGCGGAAATTTGGCGAAAACACGCCGGTGATGTCAGTGCCCGCGGGCGTTGTCACCCGGATTCTTTTCGCCGCGTGGACCGTGTCGTAGACCTTGTGCGAGAGGGCCGAAATTTTCGTGTAGTCCAGGCTCATCCCCTGGCACATGATCTGCTCGGTGATCCCGATCATGTGGGCGTGGCGCAGGCTCTTGTTCTTCTCGATCCGCTCCAGCATCGGCTTGCGGAAGCTCTGCAGCTCGCCGGGACGGCCCCCGGCGGCGAAGAAACTCACCTGGGCCTTGTCCAGGGCCGCGCCGATTGTCTCCGGTAAAGCCAGCGGCTTGCCTCCCTCGGCCGGCCGCTCGCCGAAATCCTCCATCCGGAACACGGTCACCCCGGCCCCGGCTTTCTTGACCTCGCCCACCAGGGCCACACCGATCTTGAAACGGTCCTGGTCCGTAATCACCACCACATTTTCGCCCCGGGCGACTTTGGTGCAGACATTCACCGCCTGCCAGGCGCCTTTTTCCAGAGAACCCATCGCGTTTTCCCTCTCGAACCGGGTTAAAGTCCCGCGCATGCCGCGCAACGATCATACTCGCAATATAACGGTGGGGGGCTTATTATTCAAAGGAGCGCACAAAGGAAACAGCATAACCCTCAAAGCGGCCGCCCGGCCGCCGCAGTTGCCTTTGGGGGCCGCGCCGGGAAAACGTAGGGGTAATTCATGAATTGACCCCATACGTGACCCCTGGGGTTGCATATTTCAACGTCACTGAAAAAGAGAAAAAAGGAGCGGCGTTTGCGGCTGACAGTCCTGGGCGCGGGCACCCTGGCCCCCAAGGCGGATTACGGCATGAGCGGCCACGCGGTCCACGCTGCCGGCGAGACCCTGCTTTTCGACTGCGGGGCCGGCACACTCCAGCGGGCGGCCCGCGCCGGGATCGACTGGAGGAGCCTGAATCGGGTCTTTATAAGCCACCTGCATCCGGACCATACTTTAGACCTGCCCGCCCTGACCTTTGCCCTCAATCATGCTCCCGGCGTGGCTGCGGGAGCGCGCCTCGATGTCTACGGCCCGGCCGGGCTGGAGTCGTTCTTCGGGAAAGTCTGCACTGCCTGGCCCGCCGCCGCTCCCAAAAATTTCGCACTGAACCTGCGGGAGCTGTCTCCCGGTGACATGGTCGCCACCGAAACCTGGGCTGTCCGCGCCGGGGCGGCCTGCCACGGTAAGTCCGCGGCCCTGTGCTGGCGGGTGGAAGCGGACGGCCGGGCGCTGGCCTACAGCGGGGACACGCAATACAGCCCCGAGCTGGTCGAGCTGGCCCGCGGCTGCGACCTTCTGCTTTGCGAGTGCTCCACTGAGGACAACCATTCCATCGAGGGTCACCTCACTCCCTCCGGAGCGGCGCGCCTGGTGCGCGAATCCGGGTCCGCGCGGGCCGTGATCGTGCATGCCTACCCGCCGTTCGACCCGGCCGCGCTGGCCGCGCGCTGTGCTGAGCTTTCAGGCGTGACAGTTGCCGCCGCCCGCGACCTGGACTCTTTCGAGGTCTGATACATGAGCAGAAAACAGTATCCGGCAGTCTCCCGCCGCCGGCTGCTCCGTCTGGCGGCCTTGGCTGTGACCGCCGGGGTGATCTGGCTTCTGGGCGGGAAAGAGGTCCTGCAGGAGCGCCTGGGCCTGACACCCCAGGCGCCCGCGCCCTTGTCCGGGGAGCGGGTCCGGGTGCAGCCGTCGCAGGTGCGGGTGGTGGATGGGGATACGTTCGATTTCGGTGGGCGGCGTATCCGGGTGCTGGGGATCGACACCCCGGAGAAAGGCCAGCTCGGGTCCGACGGGGAGGACCTGGGAGCGCGGGCCACTGCCGAGGCCGAGCGGATTGTGGCCGGGGCCTCGAGTGTGGAGTACCTTCCCTACCGGAATGACACCTACGGCCGCCTGCTGGCCCATGTGTTCGTGGACGGCCGTCTTTATGCCGAGGACATGCTCGCTGCCGGGCTGGCTTACGAGACCGTGAGCCACTACGGCGACAACGGTTTCCCGGAGCTGGCCGCCCGGATCGAACGGGCCGCCCGCAGCGCCGGCAAGCCCGCTTTTGAGCCGCCCTGGCTCTGGCGGCGCGAGCACCCGCGGGGGCGCAGCTCGGGACAGCGGGTCAAGCCCCGCTCCGGCTCCCGCACGCGCGGGAACGCCGTCCCCGCGCCAGCCGCACCGTAACCAGGACAAGAATCAGCAAAGGCGCCAGAAATAAAGCCCCGCTCGCTGCCCAGCCCCAGGCAGCCAGACGCGCCAATTCCGGGCTTTCCAGGTAAAGCTCCGGCGGCAGGGGCTGCCAGCCTTTCGGCACTACATACCAAGCCTTGCGGTAGTGGTTATACTGTCTGAACCGCTCCGCCGTGTACTTTGGCCATTCGTTCAACGCCTGGCCCAGGCTCAGCACCCGCACGGATTTCTGCCCGTCCAGCCAGCCGAGAGTGGAACCGATCTCGTTCAGCACGGAATCCGTGCGCGCCTTCGACCCGTCGAAAAGGCTGGCATGCAGCATCACGACCAGCGCTGCCTCGGGGCTGCCCTTTTCCTGCCAGAGCCGCACCACCTCACGCAGACGGGCCACATTGTCACAGGTGGCGGGAAGGAAAGCCAGGGCCGGGCTATCCGGGGCCTCGCCGCGTGCCCCGGCGGAAAGGCAGGTGAAACCGCATTTCCCCAGAGCAACAACAGTGGACTGGTCGTAGCTGTTCCAGGGCGGCACGAAAATCCGCGGCCGCACCTCGAACATCTCCTCCAGGTAGTCCGCCCCGCGCGTTATCTTTTCGGCCTGGGTCTCACTGTCCAGCCCGTAGAACTCGCTGTAGCCCACCCCGACAAAATCCGAGCGCCAGGGATGGCCGCCTCGTAACTCGTTCTGATGCTTGAGGCCGTGCAGGGCTGGCTCCAGGGTGCTGTCATTCAGGAACGGGTCGAACGCCGTAGCCCACTCCGGCGGGTAGGGTAAATCCGGCTGCGGTTCGGTCGAATGGCCGTCATGGCTGCAGACATACGGGACCACTGCGAAAGTGATCCGCGCCGCGTGACTGCGGAAAACCTCCAGCAGAGCCAGCTCGGCCTCCACGTTGCTGCGCGACGAGCAGTCATCGTAGCGGAAAGCCACCGCAAGCTCCCCCGCAGTCAGAAGAGACGGCAACAGGGCCAGAGCGGCAAGCGCAGTCTTGCCCAGACGGACCATTTCTCCACCCTTTTCCCAGGATTAGTTGCTCACTCGCACAGCGCCGCGCGCAGGACTGTCACGGCCTGGCCGGCCAGGTGAACCCGCTCCCCGCGAGGCTCCACCCGCACCACCCCTCCGCGTGCCGAGGCCTGGTATCCGGTCAAACGTTTTCTACCCAGCTTTTCACCCCACCAGGGGGCCAGGCAGCAGTGGGCCGACCCGGTCACCGGGTCCTCGTCGATCCCGCAGGCCGGGGCGAAAAAGCGCGAGACAAAATCGTATTCGGATGTTTCGGATTGCGCCGTCACCAGAACCCCGCGGCTGGACATACCGGCGAGAGATCGAAAATCCGGGGTCAGCGCCCGCACGGCCGTCTCGCTTTCCAGAACGCAGAACCAGTCGAAACGGCACTTGTACACCCCGACCGGTTTCGCGCCCAAAGCCTCGGCCAGGCCCGCCGGCGCCGGGGCTGTCTGCGGCGGGTCAGACGGAAAATCCAGCTCGATCCAGCCGTCGCTGTCAAGGCTGGCGCGCAGCTCACCGCTCAGGGTGTCGAAACACAGCTCGGTGTCCGCAGGTTCCAGGCCCTCGTTCCAGAGGATATGCGCCGCGGCCAGGGTGGCATGCCCGCACAGTTCCACCTCGACCCGCGGGGTGAACCAGCGAAGGCCATAATGTCCCTTGCCGCCCAGCAGGAACGCGGTCTCGGAAAGGTTCATCTCCGCGGCCACGGACTGCATCCACTCCAACGGGCGTTCCCTTCCCGGAAAGCAGACCCCGGCCGGGTTGCCCCGGAATGGCCGGTCCGTGAAAGAGTCCACCTGAAAAATCAGTGTATGCGGCATGCTTGCACCTCCGGTATTCAATTCTCTATTTCAGGAAGGGAGAAAGCCGATTTTCATGTAGGGGCGGACCCATGTGTCCGCCCGGGCGCACACACGGGTGCGCCCCTACTCTTGAGACAATATCTTAAATTATTCCAAGCCTGGAACTGTTACCCAGTCGCGTCTTTCAATACTATTCCGATTCTCCCGTTTCCAGCCTCAGCAGCCCGGCCGCGCCCAGGCGCGGAAGGCGCACGCTCAGCTCGCCGCCCCGGCGCTCAATCGGGCATTCCACCGCGGGCTTGTCCCAGTCCTCAACGGTCAGCCAGGCGGCCCGCTTGATACTGGCGTTCTCGGGCAGGCGCAGGCGGACTGTCTGCCCCTGGGCGAATTTACGTTCGCTCAGGCGCACCTCTGGCCGCATCAGCGTAACCACGATATCGCCCGGGTTCCAGGGGCTGTCCGGGTGGATTCGGAACACCTGGCCGTGCACGCCCTCCGGCAGCCCGAGCGGATCGGGGTCGTAGACCCAAGTGCGGTTGCGGGTGAACCGTATCAGCGCACCATAGGCCAGGGCCGCCTCTGGGTTGGCCTGGCCGCCGCCCAGTTGCCCGCCCCAGGCGAACGTGTACTTGAGCGTGTACTCGGCATAGGCCGGGTCGTTCTCGGCCGAATATTCGGTGGGCTGAAGGTGGCGGTCCTGGCACATAAGGGCGAACATGGCAAAAATCTCCTCACCCTCGGCTTCGCTCAGCATGCTGTCCGCACCCTTGAGGCTCTCGATGGTGCGCGCCTTGTTCACCATCACCAGACGCCCGGAGGCGTGCCACTTGTCGGCAATCGCGCCGATCATCCGCTGCTGGCTGAAATTGACCGAGGCCGCCGGGTGGTTGTCGATCATAGTGATCCCGTCATCGTGGGCGTAATCCACTCCGCCGTAAGCCCAGTTGTCCAGGGCCACCCCCGCGATGCGCGGGTAGAGCCGCTGCATCAGGTCCATCTGGGCCAACTGGTGACTGCCGAACGGAGTTTCGGGGCTGAAAAACATCACCGGCTGGTCGTGGTAGCAGCGGGATGGCTGCATGTCCTGTCCCCGGGCGATCTCCGCGAACAGCCCCCGCTCCACTATCGCCACCGTGTCGGCGTGTATGTTGAACCCGTAGAGGAACACGGCCTGGCCGTTGTCGGTCAGACGGTCAATCACCTTTCGGTTGGAATTCACGCTGATCCCGTTGTATTCTTTCGCGTATGGCTCACAGAACCAGGTGAAATCCGGGTCGCAGACCGCCTCGGGCGGGATGAAATCGCCGTGACGGTAAAAGTGCGTGTGCAGCCAGGCGCAGGTGCCGCCGTAACGACGGTAACTCTCCAGGTCCTTGTCGCCCACGTGCACGTTGGCCCCCTGGCGCGCGCCCCAGATCGAGCGCATGCCGCTTTCCACGCGGAAATACTCCGGATACATCGCGACAAGCCCGCCCAGGGCCGGTCGCCAGTCGGGTGCGTGGCCGAACAGCCGCACGGCGAAGCGCAGGGGACGGCCCGCGGTCAGGCCCACCAGCCGCTCGCTGACCCGTACGACTTTCACGGTGGACGGCTCCAGGGGCGCGGGCTGGGCGGCGTAGTGCACCGAGGCCTCGGCCGAGGAGGGGTCCGGCGCCAGTGGCACGTAGAGTCCGGAAAGGTCCTCGGGTTCGGGCCCCATCTCAAGCTGCACCTTGGGCAGCTCCAGCGGCACCAGAGCCGACAGCCCGGCCGCGCCGGGACTGAACAGGGTGTAGAGCGGGATACCGGTGCGGGTCAGGCCCGGCTCGTCCAGCCCGTAGCAATAGCGACGGGGCGAGCCGGTAAGGGAGGACGGTTCCGGGAACGCCGCGGCCCAGCCCTGGAATCCTTTCTGCGACGGCAGTGCGAAACTAACCCGCACGTTGCGCTGAGCCGGGTAGCGGCCGTCCGGCCCCTTTTCCAGGTGCGCGCTCCACTCCAGGGTGAGGCCCCGGCTGTCACCGGTCAACCTTACATCCACCACGAACGGCGCGCCCGCGAACCGGCGGCTGTACTCCACCCGGGTCAGCGCGCCAAGGCGGGTCAACCGCCAGCCGCTGATCGAACCGGGCGCGATGCGCTCCGAGTACAGCTTGCGCTCCAGCTCATCGTACAGCTCGAACCCGGCCGCCCCGGCCTCTGGCCCGGCGAATTCGAGCGCGCGGACTCCTTTCAGCGGGCAGGGCAGGCTCTCCAGGCGCAGCAGTTTCCCGCTGGCCGGGTCCCAGACGCCGCGCAGCGCGCCGCCCTCCAGCGTGACTGTCTCCGCGGCCGGCGCCCAGGCGGCAAAGACGAATAGACAGACTATGGCGGTCAGACCGATCTTGGCTCGCATCTGCTTTCCCCGTGACAAAGTGACGGTTAGTCCAACCGTGGCCAGGCCGGTTTCAAGCCTTGAACAGTGAGCCTGGCCGTGGTATATAATACCGGCAGGCAACTAAAACCGCAACAGGCGGCAAGGAGGGGCAGATGGCAGGCAAGACAATACTCTGGCTGGTTCTCGCCGGTTTGACTCTCTGCGGGACCCTTCTGGCGGGCGAGCGGCGCAAGGTGGACCTGGGCGGCGAGCGCCTGGCCCTGGAGGAAGTGTTCAACGAGGATTTCTCGGGCGGCCTGGAGCGCTGGCAGGCCGAGGGGGACGCCCTTCTGCGCCTGAACGAGGGCTGGCTGGAGGTGGACGCCCGCGCAGGCAAAACCAAAGCCGCCACCATCTGGTGCCGGCAGAGGTTCGAGGGCGGCCAGCTCGTGGAGTACGATTTCCGTCTGGACGGCTCGAGCGTGCAGAGCAACGTGAACATGTTCCTTCTGTCCGACTGCCCGGGCGGGCTGCTCGAAACAGGTGCGGGCCGCAACGGCTCCTACGGGCAGTATCACGTCTTCCCCAACTACCTTGTCACTCTGCTGAACGGTACGGACAGCGTGGACCGCCAGGAGCACCTTCGCTTGCGTCTGCGGCTCGACCCGGGGTTCGAATTGAAGGATGAGCGTTGGTTCGAGCCGCTGGTGTTCGGCCGGGTCTACCACGTGGCCTACCTGATTCAGCCGCCGCTGCTCACCGTGCTTCTGGATGGCCGTCCCCTTATCCGCACGCTCTACCGTGAAAAGCTCGAAAGCGGGTTCCACGGCCTTCGCACCTGGCACACACACCTGTATTACGACAATTTCCGGGTCAGCCGGGTGCTGGAGTGAGCGGCCAAATAACGGATTGTTTCTTGTCTTTAAAGATTGATTGGAATCTTTAAGGTCCCGGATAATTTTGTCCAGGCTGGGAGCAGTTTTTAAGGGGGCCGCACCTGTCTGAGCCTCCCGTAAGGGCAGCGTGCAGTTGCCGATGAAACGGCAGCGATTGAAATTGCTCCGTGGTGTGGCGGCGATTCGCGGCAGCGCCGCCGCTGCAACGTGGCAGCGTAATCGAAGCTCCGTGGACACTTAAGGCCGAAGTGGTGTCGTGGCCGGGACGAGTTCGCGGCCCCCAATGGCTTTGCTGCTTTCGCCGAAACGAAAGCGGAAATTCTCCGGAAGCTTGATTGTTAACTCTGCCATCGAATAGTTCAATGGTATTCAACAAAAAGGGGCACGGACTGCCGTGCCCCTACGTTTTCATCTTTCCGGTTCAACAGCCCCCAATCATCACTTGCCGAACTTTTCCGGTTCGAACAGCGGGTGAGTCCCCGGGGCGAACGGCCGCGGGTGCTTGAAAGCTTTGGTCGCCGGGTCGATGTCCAGGATACGGGCGCTGGTCAGGCCCCACATTTTCTGGCGCGTGGCCTCGGGCACCTTGTTCGCGTCCAGAAATTTCTGGAAACGCTCGATGTTGCCCACCAGGCCCTCCGGGTCCTCATCCGTGCCGAACACAATGTGCTCGAACGCATCCGGACCGCCTTTCAGAGTGTGCATGGTCTGCTCGCCCTCGCCCGCGTTCCACCAGAGAATCTTGGAGAAACGCTCCAGGTCGTTCAGCTTGATCAGCTTGTGCAGCGTGGAGCCGGTGATGTCGAAGAACACGTTCGGGCTCCAGCGGCAGACCTCGGCCGCCTCGTCGTACCACGGGTTGCCGAAATGCGCACCCTGGATAACGGCACGCGGGCAGATACGGGCTATCGTTTCCAGGAAACCCGGCCGCATGCGCATCGAGGAGCCCAGGTTGGGCTTCTCCTCTATCGGACGGCTCGACACACCGGTGTGGAACAGCATGATCAGGCCGTAATGCTCGCAGGCGCGGTAGAGCTGCCAGTATTTCTGGCTGTCCCAGTCCTCCTCGGGCGAGTGGAACTTGATCCCTACGAACCCGGCCTGGTAGAATTTCTCGATCTCGCGGATGGCGTTGGGGTCATCCGGCCGCACGCGGCCGTAGGGAACCACCACGTCCGGGTGCTCCTTGGCCGCCTTGGCGATGAGGTCGAAATCCTCCATGAACGTGAGCACGCAGGCCATGGCGTGGTGCTCGTGGTAGATTTTGACCAGGCGGTCCACCCACTGCTGGTCGCTGCCAGCGTGGATGTGGCTGTCGATGATAAAGCTCTGGGCCGCCAGGGGCAGCACAGCGGACAGCAGGGCGATTGCGGTGAAAAGGCTCAGACGGCGCAGGACAGGGTGCATCGGGGTTCTCCATTGTGAAGTGATAATTCATGCTGCAACAGGAAACATTATTCTCTCATTAAGCCTTCAGCCCGCACCACTCAGGGCCTGCCCTGGGCATCCACCACCGCCAGGCCGCGGCCCTGGCCCAGGAAATGGAAATCCACATGGTGCATGGCCTCGGCATTCCAGCCCTGCCCGGTGGCTTTTACCAGGGGTTTCTCGATCATTTCCTCCCTGTATTCCGTGGGGCTGATCTCCAGGACCCGGAAAGCGTGCACCTGGTTGCCGTAGGTCGGGTCGCAGTCCTGGCCCAGACGGTACAATGCGCCGTCCAGCACGAACGGCCGCCCGGCCGGGCGCGCCGTGTTCAGGTCCTTGGCCACTATCGGGCTGCGCGGGTGCTCGGTCCAGGGGCCGGACAGGCTGTCGGCCCAGAACAGGCGGCAGGTCTCGTTGCCCTCGCGGCAAGTGAAAAGCCACCAGCGCTCCTGGAAACGGACCAGGGTCGGGCTGATGAAATTGTCCCCATGCAGCAAGTCCCGCTCGTAGACCCATTCATCCGGAAAATTCACGGCCCGGTAAAGACGGACCGTGGTCTCGGTGTGGGCCTCCGGGAGCATGTAGTACGTGCCGCCCGACTCGAAAACGAACGGGTACGACACATCGTACGGCTCGTCGATCACTATCCGGCGGTACTGCCAGCTCAGGCCGTCCCGGCTCTGGGCCAGGCCGATCCCGCCCTGGCTCACCGTGTCGTTCTTGGCCGTGAAAAACATGTAGAACATCGTATCGGTGACCACCATGAACGGGTGCGCCACGATCGTGACATCCAGGTCACTGACCCGGTCGGCGGTGAACACCGGGTTGGTCACCCCGGACGGGGCTGTCAGCTCGAACGGCGAGGGACCGCTCAGGACCCCGATGGTCCAGATATTTTTGGCCCCGGCCTGTCCGCGGAGCGGCGCCGCCAGTAGCAGCAGGACAAGGAGTGCGGACAGACTCAGACACCGTGGTGCGGCGGACATGGGAGTTCCTCCCTGCGTTCAGGATGGATATAATACAGAGCGGCTCCGGGATGCTCCAAGTATAAAAGCATTCCCGGGGAAAGGAAGATATTTTGCGGAAGGCTCTTCTCACTCGTTTTCTATCGCTGCAATCTATCCCCTGAGGTGAAGCTGGCCGCTTTCTAAAACTCGGCGCTCACCTCGGCGCGGCCCGTGAATGGCTCGATCCGCACGCTTTCGGTCTGCGGGTTGTAAACCCCGCCGGTGACCCGCAGCGCCTTGCGCCCCTGTGGGTGCGGCAGGCGCAGCTCCACGAAACAAGGCCGCCGCGCGCTGCTGAAATTCACCTCGGCGTGGATGGCGTCACGATCCGCAGCCGACTCCACGTGCAGCGAGAGCGGGCCGAAATAGGTGGCCAAGCGCTCCAGGTCGATACGTTTGCCGCGATCCAGCCAGGCGCGCGGTATCCCCGGCAGCAGCTTGATCCCCGGCCCAGTCTCCATGCAGAGCATCCAGCGGGTCTGCATCAGGAACCAGCCCTCCTCGTGGGTCTTGTGCGGGCTGGCCCCGAAATAGTGCTCCCAGAAAGTGTAGGTCTGACGGTCGGCCAGGCTGGCCACGGTGTTGTAATAGGCTTTCAGGAACGGCCTCACCTCGCCCCGTAGCAGGTGCACCACCGGGTGGCGGCTGTAGTAGGGCTGGCTGAACGCCGTGTTTCGGGAGGTCAGCATCTCGCTGTTGAAATTGACCAGAAAAGTCGAGGCCGTCTCCTCCGGGGCCAGGACCTCCTGATAGACCAGGTAGAGCGGCCCCAGGGCATCGCGGATCTGCATCGCTCCGTGGCTGAACCAGCGGCCGCCGTCAGTGAACAGGGACAGAGGACCCTGGTGCTCGGGCCAGGGCGGTGCGGTGGGGCACCAGGCCCCGTCACCCAGCGGGATTACCGGCGAATCTCCCATTGAGTTGAAGAGTGACGACCGGATGTCTTTTTTCAGAGCCTCGGCCTCCCGGCGCCATTTCTGCGATTCCTTCGGGTCCACCCCGGCCAGCATCTCGGCAGTGCGCGCAAACCCGAGATAGGCATAGCCGTTCAGCATGAACGAGTGGAACGGGTCGTTGGGGTCGGCGACCTTGCCCTCCAGCATGCCGTAGCCGCGGCCGCGCAGTTCCTGACGCAGGTTGCGCTCGCGCCAGGCGCGCTGGTATTCGCAGGCCTTGACCAGCTTGGGTTCGATCCGCCGCACCCAGTCATCGTCATGCGTGTAGCGGTAGTGTTCTCCCAGACTCCACAGCGCCGCGCCGGTCTCCAGCATGTAGCCTCCGAAATTCTGGATGAACCCGTCCGCGTGCTGCTTGTCCAGGAAATAGTCCAGCGCCCGCCGAGCAGTGTCGTGCCAGCCCATCGCGTCCATAAACTGTATTATGGGCGAGCTTTCCGAGCCGATTGCGCTGTAAACCCCGATAGTCGCGGTGAGAGTGCTGTCCGGCTCCAGGCCGTAAGTCACCAGGTCGAGGTGCAGCAGCCCGGCGCGCAGCATCTCATCGATACGCGGCTCGGGAAGATGGATACGAGCGGCGGAGTCGAGCTTGCGCTGCCAGAAAGAGCGGCATTCGTCGTGGCGCGTCTCGAACGAGGCCTCGCGGAGTTTCAGGGCGCGCTCGCGGGACACTGGACGGTGCAGCAGACGGACCTCCAGCACCGCGTTTCCGCCCGGCGGCACCTCCACCGCCGCCTGCTCATCACGCAGCGGTTTGCCGTCCAGCGTTGAGACCGCGAACACCCGCCCGGACTCGAACACTCCCAGGCCCTCGGCCCCGTCAAAGGTGTACGGCGCGACCGTGGCGAATGAAAAGTCATCCGCCGGTCCGGGGGCCGGGTTCCGGAAAAAAGCGTAGCGCGGGACTGACGCGGTGTTCAGCGCCTGTATCCGCATGAACAGGACAGTCTCCTCGGGACGGTTCATCTCCGCCGGTTCGAGGGCGTTGTAACGGGCCTGCTGCTCCTGGGTGAACATGTGTCCGGCCCCGTAATTGTCCGCCACCAGGAAATGTGTGCCGCGAAGGTTTTCGGCGGTCAAAGGTGTGGATTCGAGGCTTACGAACGCGGTCAGACTGTAGGTGATGTCGTCATCCACCAGGGTGCCGAGCAGGATGGGCAGGCAGCCCTCCTCCAGCCGGCGCGTGATACGGCTCACCGGACCCCAGCCGCGGCCCATCAGGAACTTGTAGCGGCAGGGCTGGTTACCGTTCTCCGGCAGCGCGACCTCATCGCCGTGGAAACGGGGCTGAATCCATTCCAGCCTGTCCCCGATACTGAAAAGCCGGATGTCGCGGCTCAACCCCAGCCAGGTCTGGCAGCTCAGGCTGCGCGTGTGGGCGGCGGCGGAATCGAAACACTCCTCCGGCTCGACGGCCAGGCGTTCCAGCTCGCTCAGCCCGCCGCGCGCCCGGATCGCGGACTCGATTTCAGAGTAAGAGCGCCTGTCTGCCGCCTCGGTCACTGTCACGCCGTACTGGGGGATATAGATCGGGCGGTCGGCGACGGCATCGCGCAGGAAAAAGCTGAACGGGTCGCTTGCGGTCTTTACGGTGACGATTGTCGCCTTCTGGCCGTATGTTTCATCGCAGCCGCTGATCAGCACCTCGATCCGGAACGGCCCGTCGCCCGTGGCTTTGAAACTGCCAGCGCCCGTTAATCCGCCTTTGCCTCGCACTATTTTCAGACTGTCGAGCCTGCCGTTTGTCAGACGGATTTCCCCCTGCGGCCTGCCGTCCCGCCATTCCACCGCGATACGGCGGTCCACCGCCGCCGAAAGCAGGCTGTACGAAAGCAATATCAGAATCAAACTTGTCACTGCACGCATGGATGCTCCACAAAAGGATTGTTCATTTCAGCTTGTCCAATATGCCCTGCACCTCCGTGTCCCCGGGGCGAAGCTTGAGCGCCTCGCGGAAAGCCACGGCCGCCGCAGAGTTCTGCCCAGTGCGCAGACGCGCCATGCCCAGGCCGTACCAGCCCTGGAAATTGCCCGGCGCCAGTTGCGAGGCCCGGCTCAGCACAGTTTCGGCCCGGGTGTTGTCGCCCTGGCCCAGGCGCAGGAAACCCAGGTTGATCAGGGCGTTGACATAGTCCGGGTAGCGCGCCACCAGACGCTCGTAGCAGGCGACAGCCTCGGCTTGGTGGCCGTTGCGGTTGAGCGCATAGCCCAGGTGGAACAGCGCCTCCACGTTGCTGCTGTCCAGGCTCACCGCCTCGTCCAGCACCGGCTGGGCAGCCTCGGGCTGGCCCGCCACCAGGTAGGCCCGTCCCAGGCGGCCCAGGATATCGGAGTCGCGCCGCCCCAGGGCAATCGCCTCACGGTAGGAGGCTATCGCGCTGTCGGCCAGACCGGCCTCCAGCAGAAGGTTGCCCCGGTTGAAACGCAGCACCGGGTCGGCCGGATCGAGCCCGGCCATGCGCGCAAAAATCCGGGCGGCGCGCAGGTAGTCGCCCCGGGCGGCCAGGCCGCCCGCCGAGCGCCGCTGCACGTAATAGCAGTCGGGGTTGCTGTCCGCCACCGCGGCCAGGTAATCCGGCTCGCTGCGGTATTCCTCCAGGTAGTGCGACACGTTGCAGCGCCCGGGCAGCACCCGTTCCGCGTTCGGATAGTCTCGGAACAGGATATAGTGCTCGGCCTGGAATCGCGCCTCCATGCTGTCCGAGAGCGCCGGGGCCTCGGCCACCGAGACACCGCGCAGGAACACGTTTTCGCGCTCGCGGTAACGGTCGAGCAGGGTGAGGATGTCCTCGGTGCCGCTCTGCTCGGCCGCGGAAATCTGGTAGTAGGGACGGTCATCCGAGTTGGGCTGGGTTTCGCCGATCAGACGGCGCACCCCGTCCTCTCCGGTCAGGAAACACTCGGCCAGCTCAAGCGGCTGGTCCAGGCACCAGGGGGCCAGGTCATCGCGCATGGCGGGCTGGGCCAGGGCGGCCTTGAGCCCCGGCCAGGAGACCTCCAGCTTGTCCGGCAGACCCACCAGCAGGGTGTAGTCCTTGGTGAACCAGATACTGGTATGCGGGAACACCTCCTGGAACGCGGCCAGGATCGCGCAGTAACCCTCCAGGGTACCGGTGTGCAGTGGCAGCCACTGGGCCATCACTCCGCCCTGGGACATGCGGGCGCGGCAGAGACGGTAGAACTCCACCGTGTAGAGCAGCCAGCTGTCGGCCGAGCCGGGGTTGGTGGCGTCCGAGATGATTATGTCGAAACGGTCGCCCGTGGTGTAGAGGTAGTTGCGCCCGTCCTCCAGGTGGATCCGCACCCGCGGGTCGTCCATCACGCTGCGGTTACGGTCGGCGAACTGGCGCGAGGCCTCCACCACGGCCGGCTCCAGCTCCACCACGTGCAGCTCCTTGATCGGGTGCACGGCCACCGCCCCGGAGGCGATCCCAGCCCCGTAGGTCACCATCAGCACGCTCTGCGCCGGGCCGCGGTGCAGAAGGAACGGAAGGTGGCCCATCAGCTTGAATGTCTGCATCCCGCCGAACGAGTCGTGTACCTCGGCGATGGCGTTGATCAGCAGGTTGCGCAGTCCGTTCAGCTTGTCGCGCGTGACCAGCACAGTTCCGGTGAGGCCCTCGCGGTAGTAGAGCACCGCCTGGTGGGCGCGCTCCTTGAGTGCGAAACGCCGCACCTGGTTGCCGGGCAGCGTCGCACCGGTGAGAAATACCAGCAGGACCGCCGCCAGGGCCGCACGCAGCTTCCAGGATGACCTTTGCTCCTTCCCGGCGGCGAGCAGAAGACGGACGCCCAGGTAGAGCGTCACCGCCGCGGCCAGGAACAGGCTCGCCTGCACTCCCAGGCGCGGGATCAGCACCAGTCCGCCCAGCAGAGCGCCGGCCATCGCGCCCAGGGTGTTGGCCGCGTAGATCAGCCCCGTGTCCCGCCCGACCGCGCGCTCCTCCCGGCAGTAGAGACGGCAGGTGAGGGGGAATATCATCCCGCTCAGGAGCGCGGGAATGAACATAACCAGGAGCGCGTAGGCGATGCGTACGGCCAGCAGGCCGAGGAAACGGTCCTCGAAAAGACCCTGAAGGTGGCGGATTGCCAGGCCGCTCTCCGGACGGCCGTAGTGCCAGCCCGCGGCCAGGTAACAGCCCGCCACGCTCAGGCCCAGGGCCAGTTCCAGCCAGCCCAGGGCAGCAACAGAGGTCAGACGCCGCTCCAGGAACGCCCCGTAGAGAAGGCTCCCCAGGCCGATCCCTGCCAGGATCACAGCCAGCATCAGGTAATAGACATACATGTCGTTGTAGACTATGTAGCTCAAAAACCTCGACCAGACCGGCTCCAGGGCCATTACTGCCGCCCCGGTGAGCGCGGCCGCCTCGACCAGCACCCGCGGGCCGCGGGCCGGAGCGGCCGTCTGCCCCTTGGCCTGAACCTTGGCCGTCTGGTTCTGAGCCTTGCCTTCTTTGACGCGCAGGGCCAGCGCCGCGATGAACACCGCCAGGTTGAGCGCGGCGGCGGTCAGAAGAGTGGCGTGCATCCCGGCCAGGCGCAGCAGCCAGAACCCGGTCAGCACGCAACCGGCCACCGCACCGGCCGCATTCCAGCCGTAGAGCGAGCCGATCCGCCGCCCGGCCAGTTCCAGGCGCGGGGTAAGGTGCTGGCTCAGCACCGGCAGCGTGGCGCCGATCAGAGCGGTGGGAACGAGCAGGACCGTGAAGGAGAAAATGAAACGCACTGCGGCGGGAAAAAGCGGACCGGCGGGCAGGGCCGCGACCAGCCAGGCCGAGAGCGGCCCGATGCGAGGGATCAGCCAGCCGGCGCCCAGGCCGGTGGCAGCGATCCCAAGCTCGATGAAAGCGTAGAGACCCAGACGGTCTTTCACCCGCTCCAGGCGACGTCCCGCCGCCCAGGCCCCCAGTGCCAGGCCGGCCATGAAAGCGGCCAGCACCACGGCGGCCGAGTGCAGGCTGTTGCCCAGCACCAGGGTGAAAAGCCTCAGCCACAGGCTCTGGTAGACCAGGCCCGCGGCTCCGGAAACGAAGAAAAGCGGATAGAACAAGGCGGGGCTCAGCAACCTCGGCTTATCCAATTGATTCTTCCGTGTCTCGGGGTTCTCTGTGTTTTCAGGCTGGGTTCAGATTGTCTCTTTCAGTTGAATTAACCAGGGGACCGTTTCCACGGGCGGATGTCGGGGACGCGCCGGGGAAACCTCATCTCACTCTGTGCTCACATGGCCGAATCAAATGATACTGTTCAGATTCCAGACAACCCCCGTCCGCCTCGCCTGCGTCGGGTGAACCCTTTTTAGGAGGGGAAACAGGGGGTTATGTTTTTATTTCATTCCCGGTGCTGGTAGGCCCCGGCATCCGGGGCCGTGCTGTCCGGGCGCGCCGCGCCTTCCAGGTCCTCGGCGGGCAAACCCTCCAGCCGGGCCAGGACCCACTCGAAACCGCCCAGGCCGCGCAGCACCTCGAGCACCTTCGGCAGCGCCATGCCCAGTCCTACCGCCGGTGAATGGGCGGACAGGTGGAAATCCCCGCCCTTGGGCGCGACAAAATAGGGGTAGGCGATCAGCGAGCGGCTGTCGCAGCCGGTCAGAGTGCGCCACTCGTCCAGGCTCAGGCGCCTGTCCCAGCGCTCCACGGTCTGACTGCTGTCCACGCCCCAGAACAGGTTGCAGTCGCTGAACACGCTGCCCAGGCTGCGGGCGTTTATCTCCAGCACTCCACGCCGTCCCCCGGAGATAAAAGCGTTCCCCAGGATTGCCACTTTCTCGCTGCTGGCGTTGATATTCACGCAACTGCGTCCCTCCTCGGGACTGAAAAACACCGTGTTGCCGGTGATCAGCACTTTCTTGGAGCCCTGACCGAACGAGCCGGCGTCCTGGTATACCGTTATCCCGCCGGCCAGGTTGCCGTATATCAGGTTGTTGCGGACAATAATGTCCTGGACGTGGGTCATGTTGATCCCGGCGCCGCCGGCGCGGCCGTTGTTCCAGATCACGTTGCCCTCGACCAGGCCGCGGTTCAGGATACCGTCGCCGCCCTCGATCTCGGGATCGCCGTTGAGGTGGATGCCGTTGCCCGCGTTGTCGTGGACCCGGTTGCCGCGGATCACGAAACCGTCACCCGAGTTGCTGTGGTAAATCCCGTGCTGGCGCTTGGAGCCGCAGCACTCGTTGTTCTCGAACAGGACATCATCGGCGAAGCTGGTGAAAATGCCCCAGACCTCGTTGTCGGCGAAACGGCAGCCGGAGATCGCGATGTTGCGGCTGAAACGCACGCTGCAGCCGGAGCGGCGCGCCCCGCGCACCGTGATACTCTCCAGGCGGACCCAGGCCGCGCCCTGCAGAAGGAGCGCGTCCCGCTCGCGGCCGCTGCCGTCGATCACCGCGTCCAGGCTCTCCCCGCGGATCACGATCGGGGCCTCGGGACGGCCCTGCAGGGCCAGGGTCACTCCGCCGGTGTAATTGCCGTTGCTCACGGCCAGGGTGTCCCCGGCCTCCAGATAGTGCGCCGCCGCGGCCAGGGACTTGTAGAACGCGCCGTGCCGGGGCAGGGAATTGTCATCGCCGCTGGGGGAAAGGTAGAGCGTACGGGCGGATAGAGTCGGGCAGAGGGCGAGTGTGAGCAGCAAAAGGCGCGAAATACAGGCATGTCCCTTTGGCATTAACCTCATCGAACAGCCTCCAGTGAGCGTAGTCTTTTCCGGGACGCCTGTAAATTAGCGCCATCAGGGCGGTTCTGGCAACTCAATTCCGCGCGGCCAGGAACATGGCCGTAACCGTGGGCTTGCGCAGTTCCAGCAGAAGGTCGAGCACGTCCAGAAGGCCCTCCCGGCCGTCGGCGTTGAAATCCAGGCGCCCATCCAACCGGCCCTGGAGCATCAGCCTGGCCAGGGCCAGCGCGTCCCGCAGCGTGGGCGCCCCGTCGCCGTCGTAGTCCATCCGCTGGCTCTGGTTCATCCCCAGTTCGTAGGCCCCGGCATCCGGGGCCGCACCCACCGGACGCAAGGTGCCGCGGATGTCCTTGTCCGGAAGAGTGTCCAGGCAGCCGATCAGCCATTCGCAGCCGCCCAGGCGCTCCAGGCCGGCCCGGACCGAGTCGCGCGGCAGCCCCAGGTCCACGGCCGGCGAGCCCTCGCTCAGCTCGTAGTCCGCGCTGTCCGGGGACACGAAATGCGGGTCGGCCAGCACCGAGTGCAGGTCGTTGCCGCTTAAGCCGCGCCAGGTGGCCAGGCTTATCCGGTTGTCGTTGCGCGTGACCAGGTCGCTCTCGTCCGAGCCCCAGTGAAGGTTGCGGTCGCAGATCACGCTCGACAGGTGCTCGGTGTCCATCTGCAACGTGCCGCGCTGATCGCCGGTGATGAAAATATTGCCCTCGATCAGCACTTTCTCGCTGGTGGTCTGCACGTTGATACAGGCCCGGCCCTGGCCGTGACGGAATATCACGGTGTTGCCCATCACCAGCACGCGCTTGGAGCCCTGCTCGAACGTGCCGGTGTCCTGGTAGATCGTGATCCCGGCGGCGTAGTTGTTGTATACTACATTATTGCGCACGATCACGTCGTGGACATGGGTCATGTTGATCCCGGCGCCCCCGGCCTGGCCGTTGCCGTAGATTATGTTGTCCTCCACCAGCCCGTTGTTCAGCACCCCGTCGCCGCCAGCGATCTCGGGGTCGCCGTTCATGTGCAGGCCGTTGCCCGCGTTGTCGTGGACCAGGTTGCCGCGGATTACGAAACGGTCGCCGGAGTTGCTGTGGTATATTCCGTGCTGCTCCCGGGAGCGGCAGCACTCGTTCTTCTCGAACACGATATCGTTGGTGAAGCTGGTGAATATGCCCCAGACCTGGTTGTCCGCGCAGAGGCAGCCGGTCACGGTGACATGGTCCGAAAAGCGCACGGCCAGTCCGGCGCGCGCGGCCGAGCGGAAAGTGAGATTTTCCACCCGGACCTGGGAGCAGTCCTGTACGCGGAAAGCGTCCGGCATATCGGCGCTGCTGCCCTTGACAATCGCCCCCAGGCTCTGGCCGCGGATTACCGTGGGCGCGCCCGGCGTGCTCTTGAGGCTGAGCGTCACCCCGCCGTCATAGGTCCCCTCGCGCACTATCAGCGTGTCCCCGGGCGCCAGGCGCGCCACAGCCACGGAAAGAGACCGGAACTCGGCCCCGTCCGACGCGGCCGCCCCGTCATCGCCGGAGGGAGACAGGTACATCGTGCGGGCGCCAAGCGGAGCGGCGGCAGCCAGGACAAGCAGCGTGCAGCCCAGGACCGAGCGGAGTGCGCGGACCAGCTTAAGGGTGGACATCGGTCTCTCCACGGGTAGCGGGTGCAAGGTTCCGGCCCGGCGCGTTCAGCGTGAATTCAGGGCCAGCAGAAAGTCGAGCACGTCCAGAATGTCCACCCGGCCGTCGGCGTTGAAATCGCAGCGACGGTCAGCGGGGTCGCTACGGATCAGGCGCACCAGGGCCGGGCCGTCCGCCCGCCCGATCTGCCCGTTGCCGTCCAGGTCGAAACGCTGGCTTTCGCTGAACCCCATCTCGTAGGCCCCGGCATCCGGGCCCAGGCCCACCGGGCGCCAGGTGCCGCGGATATCCTCGTACGGCAGGGAGTCGAGACGGGACAGCAGCCATTCGCAGCCCTCCAGGCGGACCAGCATGGCGCGCAGACTGTCAAGCGGCACACCGGCGTCTATGGCCGGGGAGGCAGCCGCCAGGTTGAAATCGCCCGAGTCGGGCCGCACGAACTGCGGGTCGGCGATCCGCGAATGGATGTCGTTTCCGGTGCTTTTCACCCAGGCCGACAGCTTCTCGGAGCGGTCCTTGACCGAGACCAGAGTGGTCGTATCGGCGCTCCAGTGGACATTCCAGTCGCTGAGGATCGTGCTCAGGTGGTCGGAGTCGACCTGCAGGGTGGCGTAGCGGGAAGCGGCCACCAGGATATTGCCCGCCACCACCACCTTGCTGCTCGTTGGGGCGATATTCACCACGTTGCGGTCGTTGCCGCGGAACCAGACCGTGTTTCCGGTGATAACAACACGCTGCGAGCTGTGCTCCGGAGCCGTGTCGTCCTGGTAGACCGTGAACCCGCCGGCGAAATTGTTCCAGATAAGGTTGTTGCGCACCAGCATGTCGTGCACGTGGGTCATGTTGATCCCGGCGCCTCCGGCTGTGCCGTTGCGGGTGATTATGTTGTTCTCCACGACGCCCCAGTTCATCACCCCGTCACCGCCCATCTCCGGGTCGCCATTGATATGGATTCCGTTGCCGGAGTTGTCGTGGATGTAGTTGCCACGAATGACAAAGCGGTCGCCGGAGTTGCTGTGATATATGCCGTGCTCGTCCTTGGAGCCCCAGCACTCGTTGCCCTCGGCGCGGAAATCGTCCACAAACCCGGTCAGGATGCCCCACTTACCGTTATCGCCCATGCGGCAGCCGGTGACAGTGATGTGGTTACAGTTGATCAGGCACAGGCCGGCCCGGGTGCCGTGCAGGAAACTCATATTCTCGACCGTGACATATGAGCTGTGGTCCAGACGCAGGGCATCCAGTTTGTTGCGGCTGGAGTCGAGCACCGACTCCCGGCCCTCGCCCCGTATCAGGATCGGCTTTTCGGCCGTACCCTGGAGCGTGGCGATAAGCCCGCCGCGGTAGGTCCCCTTGCGCACGATCAGCGTATCGCCCGCGGCCAGGGAATCGAGGGCGCGGAAAACCGTGGCGAACACTGCCCCGTCGGCAAACGGCGCGCTGTCGTTACCCTCCGGCGCCAGGTAGAGCGTGCGCGCCTGAAGCGGAGCGCAGAGCAGGGCCAGAATGAGCAGCGCCTGGCTCAGGCGGCGGACTTTAGCCGGCATCGGCTCCTCCTTTTTCCAGTTTCGGCCGGGCTTCCCCGTTTTTGCGGGGGATTTACCGCATCTGGCCGCCCGGCCGTTTCTCAAGTCTAACATCCCGGTCTAATCGGTTCAACAGTAAAATGATAGCCGGCAAAAGAAAATATCTTGCCCAATCCGGCAGATGAGATATATTTTTCAAAATTGCCCAATTTCTTTATCTGCTGCATAGACAGGGCCAGACGAAACGTTTCTATGTTATTTTAATTTTTTCATTAATAATCAGAGAAACAAACTCACGATTGAAACACGCTGTCGCGTCGGCAATCGAATAACTGCCTGCGAATACGCTCCAGCGCTCATCCTTGCGAGCCGCGATCCGCAACAGGCTCCCTCGCGGCGTCCCGATCTGCCACACGCGGACACTGTTCCAGGACAGATTAACCGAATATGACCCCGGAGGACAAGTTGAACATGACCAGCCGGAAACTAATGCTTGGCGCAGTGCTGACGGCTGCGGCGGCGCTGTCGCAGGTTCTGCCCCTGAGCGCCGCGGTAAGCGGGGTCTGGGTGGCGGGCGGCTCGGAAAAAGTCTTTCGCTTCCAGGAGAACCATCCTTGCCGCGGCGGCAGCACAATCTGGGACGGCAAGACCATTCACCTGACCGGCCTTTACAACGAAGTGCTGGGGTTTCAGGTGATTGTTGAGGCCGACAGCCTGGGCGCCCCGGCGGTGGAGGTGCTGGTCACTCCACCGGTGAGCGCGGCCGGGGGCAAGACCATCGGGCTGGACCAGCCGGCCGATTTCGGCCCAGGCGGCAGTTTCGAGGTCCTGGCCGAGCACTACATCCAGGTGCAGCAGCAGACCGAGCAGAAGAAAAAGAGCAACTGGCTGGGCGCTCCCGGGGAGGACCGCCTGCCCCCGCGCATGGAGGGCTGGATTCCGGACGCTCTGATCCCGCGCGGCGCAAGGCCCGGCCAGGGCGGCCAGCCGCTCGATATTCCGCGCGCCAGCCGTCAGGTGATCCGCGAGCACGAGGAAACCGTGGTGCCCACCCCCCTGGTGCAGAACCAGGGTTTCTGGATCGACCTCTACCTGCCGCGGGACAAGAGCTGGCCGGCAGGGCTCTACCGCGGGACAATCAAAGTGCTGTCCGGCGGGAAGACCGTGGCCAGCCTGCCGCTGGAGGTGAACCTCCTGCCCCACTATCTGCCGGATGAGAACCACTCCAACGCCTGGGTATTCAACAGCGACATCAGCGAGTATTTCCCGGGCAGCAGCCCGTCCGAGCTGACCCGCAAGCTCAAGTTCCAGGCCCACCGTCACCGCATCGACATGGTGGGCGGGGCCGAGCCTAACAAGCGCGCCTACAGCGAGAAAATGCTCGAGGCCTACCGTCCCTGGCTGGACGGCAGCGCGTTCACCCCGGAGAATGGATACCAGGGGCCGGGCGAGGGCCAGGGCGAAAAGCTGTTCCCCATCGGAATGTACGGAGAGGACGTGCTCGGCCGCGAGGACCAGGCCTCGGTCCAGCGCCAGAGCGACCTCTGGGTCGAGTGGTTCCGCCAGCACGCCCCCGCGGTCGAGTATTTCTACTATATCATCGATGAGCCCGGCCCGAGCCAGTTCTACTGGATCGACCGGATCGCCGGATGGATCCACAATAACCCCGGACCGGGCAAAAAGCTGCCCGTGTTCCTCACCCGCGAGTACACCCCCGAGATCAAGGACGCCATCGACATCTGGGCCGGCGCGGTCCGGACCGGCAAGCTCGACTCGCTCCACGCCGCGGGCAAGCAGTACTGGTTCTACAACGGCGACCGTCCGCACTGGGGCCATACCATGCTCGAATGCGAGTGCGCCGACCTGCGGGTCAACGCCTGGATCAAGTACCTCTACGGGATCAGCACCTGGTTCGTCTGGGAGAGCACCCACTGGACACATAACGCCAGCGGCCCCAAGGGCCACCTTCACCAGCGGGTCTTCTCCAACCCCGTCACCTACATCAACTGGTGGTGGGATTACGGCAACGGGGACGGGGTGCTGCTGTACCCCGGACGCATGCCGTTCTACCCGGATGAGGACTGCGGGCTGGATGAGATTCTCACCTCCATCCGTTACAAGAACATCCGCCGCGGGCAGCAGGATTTCGAGTTGATGTGGATGGCCGAGCAGAAAGTCGGGCGCGCAAAAGTGCTGGAGGTCGTGCGCTCCATCGTGCCGCAGGCCTTCGACACGGTGCCGGACAAGGCCCATGTGCCCTGGACCGAGAACGGCGAGGACTATGAGAAAGCCCGTCTGCGCCTGATCGGTCTGCTCGGAAAATAGGGTTGAAAAAGATTGTTGCCAGAAAACGGGCGGCAAGATATATTGGTTCATCAAGCAAACCAATGTTTGTCCCGGACCGGTCGCCGGACGAAGGCCTGAGCGCCTTTCCCCTGTCCTGACTGCCGGATGCGAGCCGCTTGCCCCGCCTCTGCACTTTTGCATCTTTCCGGAGCGTTGTCTATGAGATTCGATTTCCGCAACGTGGTCCCCGCAGATCACAAGATCATGCGCCTGATCAACCGGGCCAATGTTCTGAACATCATCCGGGAGAAAGCTCCGATCTCGCGGGTGGAGATTTCAAAGATCACGGGGCTCAAGAAATCCACCATTTCGAGCATAGTCAACGAGCTTATCTCTGAAGACCTGGTCTACGAGGACAGTTTCGGTGAGAGCGCAATCGGCCGCAAGCCGATAATCCTGAGGCTCAAGGAAAAAAGCCGGGCCATCGGGGTGATCGATGTCCGGCATGTCAAGACCACGGTCGCGGTGTGCGACCTGGGCTGCAACATCCTGAAAAGCCTCGAAGTGCCGACCAGCCAGGGCAACGACCGCGGCGAGGCCTTTTTCCTGGAGTTGGGCCAGATCATCGCCCGTATGTCCGAGGAGGTGGGCATTCCCCTGGCCGGAGTGGGGGTGTCCGCGCCCTCGATGGCCAGCCACAAGGACGCCCTGATCTACCTGGACCGCACCCACCACTGGCAGAACCTGCCGGTGCGCAAGCTGATCGCCGAGCATGTCAAGTGCCCGGTCTACGCCGACAACGACGGGAAGGCGGCCGCCTTGGGTGCGCTCTGGTTCGCCCCTGAGGCGCAGGATGCCTCCAGTTTCGTGTTCATCCATGTCTGCGAGGGCATCGGCGTGGGCCTGGTGATCGACCACTCGGTCTATCACGGCGCCTACAGCCTGGACGGGCATTTCGGGCAGTCGCTGATCAAGATGGACGGACGCTGGGAGGAGATCAACCAGGACAACACCTGGGAGGACAACGCATCCGACCTGGGCGCGGTCAAGCGTTACGGCGAGTACAGCGGCAAACCCTGGACCGGCAAGGTGCACGAGATCGAGGCCCAGATGGAAAAGGTGATCGAGCTGGCGCGCGGCGGCGACAAGTACGCCATCCGGGCGCTGCAGGAAACCGCGCGCTACCTGGGCGTGGGCATCGCCAACATCAATTGCGGCCTGGGTCCCGAGAAATTCCTGGTCTCCGGGCGGATGGTGAAAGTCTGGGACATCTGCGGCCCCGAGCTGATCCGTCAGGTCGAGCGCCAGACCTATGTCCGGGTAAAGCCCATCGAGCTGCTTATCCTGCCCAGCAACCTGCCAAGCCCCACTTTCCACGGGGCGCAGGCCCTGGTGCTGCACGATATTTTCCGCAGCTACCGACTTTCCTGAGCCGGGTTCTGACACAATCTCGGCCCGGCCGGCCATCGAAGCTCCCGCTCCCGGATCCCACGGGGCCGGGAGCTTCGGCTTGACCGCCGGGAATGCACGCATTTTGTTTGCGTAAGCAAATGGCCCGGTGTATAATAAGCTCACCCGGCCCCGCGGACGGGAACCTCCCGTCGGGGTCGGCAATCCGGGCCTTTTCGAACCATTCCCAAGCTGCCTGCCCGAGGTCCTTCTTGAAGAATCGAAAAGAGCCGCCTAAAAATTCCATAAAAAAAACCAACCCCCTGCCGCCATTGACTGGCAGTTTCAGGCCAGGCGGCCTCCCGCCGTCAGAATCCCTCGCGTCGCCTGATAATCCCGGCTGCCCGGCGGCAGCCTGATCCCAATCAACCCGTGTTCCTGTCGCTGTCTCCCCACTGGAGGCCGGTCTCATGCGAATCGAAACCCTTGTCTGCTGTCTCTGCCTTCTGACCCTGGCCTCGGTTGCCGCGGCCCAGGACCCTTTGCAGGACTCTTTCCGGGTCTACACGCGCCAGATCGCGCCCGGAATGCGGGTCACCCCCCTTCTCCGCTACCAGCTCGACACTGCCTGGGGCCAGGACCACGCCCGTGTGCAGCGCCTTGAATCGATCACAACGGCCGAGGGACTCCGCCAGTACCAGGGTGAGCTTCGCACCCGTCTGTTGGATTGCCTGGGCGGTCTGCCCGCCGACAAGACCCCGCTCAATGCCCAGATCACCGGCACCCTGCAGGCCGAGGGCTACCGGATCGAAAAGGTCATCTTCGAAAGCCTGCCGGGCTTCCATGTCACGGCCAATCTGTACATCCCGGATGGCGCCACGACACCTTCCCCGGCCGTGCTCCTGCCCTGCGGGCACTCGTTCAACGGCAAAGCCCATCCCGGTTACCAGCAGATTTGCGGCCGCCTGGCCCGCCGCGGCTATGTGGTGCTGACCTGGGACCCGGTCGGCCAGGGAGAGCGCAGCCAGTTCTGGGACGCCGCCGCGGGTGAGAGCCGCTACAACCGTGTCTGCGGCGAGCACGCGATCATGGGCAACCTGGCCTACCTGGCCGGGACCAATCTGGCGCGCTGGGAGGTGTGGGACGGCATCCGGGCGCACGATTACCTTCTCACCCGGCCCGAGGTGGACCCCAAGCGCATCGCGGTGACCGGCAACAGCGGCGGTGGCTTCCAGACCGCGTTCCTGGGGGCGCTGGATGAACGCAACAGCGTGGTTATCCCCTCCTGCTACATCAGCAGCCTGCCCATGCGCATGGCCAACCGTATCTACTCCGACCCGGACAACGATCCGGAGCAGGACCTCTATGGCATGCTCTCGCAGGGCATCGACCACGCCGGGCTGCTGGTCCTGGCCTGGCCGCGCCCGCTGGCGGTGAACCTGGCCCTGCTCGACTTTTTCCCGGTCGAGGGAGGGCGCATGGCGTTCCGCCAGGTGGCCCCGCTCTGGCGTCAGTTCGGCCGGGCGCAGGATATCCAGCTCAACGAGGGCTACCACCCCCATGGCTATTCCAGCGAGAACCAGGAGAAAGCCTTCGCTTTCCTGGACATTCATAACGGCCTGGCCCCGCGCTGGAGTCTCGACTCCACCACCGTCCTGCCCGAACGCGACCTCTGGTGCACAGCCAGCGGCCAGGTGCGGCTGGAGTATCCGGACGGTGTGTCGTTCCTGGAGAGCCTGCGACGCTACTGGATCGAGCGCCGCAGCGGCGATAAAATCAGCCTGGACAACCTCTACCGCAGCCCCCTGCGCCCGGCCATCGAGAGCTGGAGCGTGCTGCCGGATGACGGCAGCCGGCCGGAAAAAAGCATCCTCTGGCAGAAAGTCGGCAGCGACCGGGTGGACGGCTACACGGTGGACCGCTATATCCTCACCCACAGCGGCGGGCTGAAAATCCCTGTCCTGCATTTCCACACCGATAAGGCGGCTGACAACACCCTGATCTGGTTCAGCCTGGACGGCAAGGTGAAAAGCACCGAGTGGCCCCAGCTCAAGGGCCGGCTCGAAAAGGGTGTGGACCTGATCAGCTTCGATTTCCGCGGCCTGGGCGAGAACCGGCTGGACTATCAGGTCACCAGCGTGGATGACCCGCGCCTGGCCGGGGTGCCGCTGGAACAGCAGTATTTCAGCCCCCTGTCCGGCGTGCTGATCAACTACGTCGCCAATTCCCTGCTCACCGGACGGCCCTATTTCCTGCAGATGATCGAGGATATCGAGATCGTGTCAAAGTTCGCCCGGGAGGCCCTGGCCGCTGGCGACCTGCAGGTGTCCGGGGCCCGGAAGGCCGACCTTCTGGCGCGCTCGGCCGCCGCGGTGGTCCCGGGACTGGAATTTGTCCGCGCCACGGATGCCGAGGAGATGAACTGGTCGAACTTGGTTGAGACCGGCTCCGAGGACTGGCCGGTGCATTACATCCTGCCCCGCGGGGCCTTCGTGGAGTGAGTTGCAGTGATCTGTCCCGGCTGTGGCCGGGGGCACTAACCATACATCAGGAGAGATCGACATGCTCGGAAGGCGCAATTTCCTCAAAGCCACGGGACTGTCCCTGGCCGCGGCCGGGCTGAGCGGCGCCCCGGCCCGGGCCGATATCCCGGACCACCGTTGGGATGGCTACGATTTCGGGCCGGCCCCAGCGATCACCGACCGTCTGAACCAGGGCCCCTTCACCATCGACCAGGATGAGGGCTGGCGTTATATCGGCTACTCGACTCCAGCCAGGGGGCATGTGCGCAATTTCGGCCTCGGCCTGGTCGGCTACGCCTGGGAGGAGGGCGGGCCCTCGCTCAAGGCCCGCCGGGGCCAGGAGACCCTGGAGAGGCACGTGGAAAAGCTCGCCTCTCTGCCTTTCGTGGATATCCTCTACATCCGCTGCGACTGGCGCGACATCCAGAAACAGCCGGGCAAACTGGACTTTTCGCCGGTCTGGAAGCTCACCCTGGATGCCGCCAAACAGTACGGCCTGCGCGTGGGTTTCCGTATCCAGCTCTCCAGCCCCAACATCCAGCCCAAGCTGCTCTCCATGCCCGATTTCCTGCAGAAAGAGGTCCCGATCGTGGAAATCGGCGGCGTGGATCGCGAGGGCTTCGTTTGCCGCGAGCCGCGCTACGACCACCCGGCTTTCCAGAAAGCCTTCCGCGAGCTGAACGAGTTGCTGGCCGCCGAGTTCGACAACAACCCGCTCATGGAGTTCATGGACCTGATGATGTACGGGTTCTGGGGCGAGGGCCACACCGGCGACCTGCCGAACCCGTTCCCCGACTACATGACCGCCGAGCGCACCATGCTGAGCATGGCCCAGCTCCAGTTCGACACCTGGAAACACCTGCCCCTGGTGGTCAACACCCAGCCCGATATCAGCAAAACCGGCAACCGCGAGGTGCTGGACCATGCCGTGCGCGCCGGCTGCTGGCTGCGCTCCGACTCCATCGACCTGATCGAGGAGCCGATCCAGGTGGAGCGCCTGTCCAACCGCCCCCCCTGGCTGGCCGTGGTGATGGAGCAGGGCAACGACCGCACCTATGACATCAAGGACCTCCCGCCGGACGCCGCCGGGGTGAACCGCATGGAGGTCGCCTGCCAGCACGTGCTCGACCTGGGCGCGGGCTACTGGTCGCTCTGGACCGAGGCGGACAACCTGGCCAGCTACAACGAAAAGTACCCGGAGGGGTTCGCCGCGCTGCAGCGCCGCATGGGCTGGCGCGTGCGTCCCTCCTGGGTCTGGCAGCGCAAGCGCTATGGGACCAGCGAGGTGGTGGTCGCTCTGGCCAATGACGGTGTGGCCGGGGTGCCGGGCGCGCTGCGGGTCTATCTGGAAAGCCTGGACGGCAAGGTGCGCCTGGGCGGCAGCCTCGACCCGGCGCACCCCCTGGCCGGTAAGCTGCGCCAGTGCAATTTTATCCTGCCCCAGGGCATGGAGGGACAGAAATTCAAGCTGCGCGCCGAGATCGAGACCCGCGGCGTGCGACGGCCCGTGCGCTGGGCCTGCGCCCAGCCGGTGGAGCCGGACGGCTCCCTGGTGTTCGAGCTGGCCCGTTTCGAGGACAAGGGCTGGCGCAAGGGTATCTGAGTGTGGTCGAGACCATAACCCTGACTGGAGAGGACTCATGCGGACTATCGGATCGGTAATGCTCTGCTGCATCCTGGCCCTGGCCGTGTCGCGGCCCGCCGCGGCCGCGGTCACTGCGGTCTGGGCCGTGGGCGACGGCGAAAAAGTGTTCCGCTACGACCAGGACCACCCCTCCAAAGCGGCCAACAGCATCTGGGACGGCAAGGCAGTCAAGCTGACAGGCCTGTACAACGAGGTGCTGGGTTTTCAGGTGATTGTCGAGGCCGACAGCCTGGGCGCTCCGGCCGTGGAGGTGAGCGTCGACCCGCCGGTCAACCCGGCCAGCGGCATGGTAATCGGCTCCGCCGGTGCACAATACGGCCCGGGCGGATACCTGGAGGTGTTCAGCCAGCACTACCTGCTGATCCGTGAACCCACCAAGCCGCAGTGGTTCTACGGCTCCGAGGCCTCCGCCCCCAAGCGCATGACCGGCTGGATCCCCGACGCCCTGGTCCCGCCCGAGGCCCGTCCGGGCCGCGGAGGCTTCCCGGTCGACATCCCGCGCGCCCGGCGCGAGGTGCACCGCCGTCATGACAAACTGGAGGAAACCCCCACTCCGGCGCGTCAGAACCAGGGCTTCTGGGTCGATCTCTATCTGCCCCGTGACAAGTCCTGGCCCGCCGGAAAATACGTGAGCAATATCCGGGTGCGCTCCGCCGGCCAGGTGGTGGGGGTGATCCCAGTGACAGTCGACCTGCGTCCGCATTTCCTGCCTGATGAGAACCACTCCAACATCTGGCTTTTCGGCAGCACCAAGGTGGTCGCCTCCTACTATCCCGGCCTGCCCGACTCCCTGGCCGAGCGCATGCTCAAGTTCGAGTGCCACCGTCACCGCATCGACATGGTGGGCTGCTCCGAGGCCCACGGCTCACCGTTCGACCAGGCCCTGATGGACCGCTACAAGCCCTGGCTGGACGGCAGCGCGTTCACCCCGGCCGATGGCTACTGGGGCCCCGGTCAGGGCCAGGGCGAAAAGCTGTTCACCGTGGGAATCTACGGCTCCATCACCGGACGGGTCTTCGACAGCGAGCAGTCCGCCCGCGCCGAGAGCGACAAGTGGGTCTCCTGGTTCGAAAAGAACGCTCCCGGGGTGAGATATTTCTGGTACATGATCGATGAACCCGGGCCGGTGCAGTTCGACTGGATCAAGCAGCGCGCCGCCTGGGTCCACGACAATCCGGGGCCTGGCAAGCGCCTGCCCGTGTTCACCACCCGCAGCTACACCCCCGAGCTGGACAAGGACATCGACATCTGGGCCGGCCACAACGGCGTGGACCTGGCCAAGCTGGCCGACATCAAGGCCCGCGGCGGCGACCACTGGTTCTACAACGGCAACCGTCCCCGCTACGGCGCGGTGATCACCGAGGCGGATGCCGTGGACCTGCGGGTCAACGGCTGGGTCAAGTACATCCACGGTGTGAACACCTGGTTCCTCTGGGAGGGAACCACCTGGGACCACAACCTGCAGGGACCGAAAGGCCACCTTCACCAGCGCATATTCACCGAACCGCTCACTTTCATCAGCGAGGGCCTGAGCTGGGCCAACGGCGACGGGATCGTGTTCTATCCGGGACGCAACCCGTTCTACGAGGAGGAGGACCGCGGCGTGAACCGCATCCTCGGCTCCATCCGGCTCAAGAACATGCGCCGCGGCCAGCAGGACTACGAGCTTATGTGGCTGGCCGAGCAGAAAGCCGGCCGTGAGAAAGTGCTGCAGACAGTCAAGGGCGTGGTGCCCAAATCCCTGGAAGCGGATATGAAAGACCCGGTGAGCTGGTCCGAGCGCGGGGATGACTATGACAAGGCGCGGCTCAAGCTGATCGACCTTCTGGACTGAAGAGAGAGCTGACAGATGAGAGCGAACAAAAGGCTTGTCCTTTTCTGCACCTCTATCGGCCTGTCCCTGGGGGCCGGTGCCGCCTCAGCCGCGGTGAGCGGGGTCTGGGCCGTGGGGGATGGCGAGAAAGTCTACCGCTACGAGGCCGAACACCCCGGCCGTCACGGCAACCTGACCTGGGACGGCAAGGAAATCCACCTGCGCGGGCTGTTCAACGAGGTGCTGGCTTTCCAGGTAATCGTGGAGGCCGACAGCCTGGGCGCTCCGGCCGTGGAGGTGAGTGTCGACCCGCCGGTTGGAAAGACCGGCGCTCAGGTGATCGGCGGCCCGGGCGCGGTGGCTTACGGCGCGCAGGGATATGTGGAGGTGTTCAGCCAGCACTACATCCGGGTGCAACGTCCGACCAAGCCGCTCTGGTTCTACGGCACCGACAGATGCGCCGCCGCCGCACCCAAGCGCATGACCGGCTGGATCCCCGACCCGCTCATCCCGCCGGATGCTACAGCCGGCCGCGGTGGGTTCCCGCTGGATATCCCGCCCACGGCCGAGGAGGTTGTCCGCAGCCAGGAGACCCTGACCATCAACGCCCGTCAGGCCTTGCAGAACCAGGGTTTCTGGTTCGACCTCTACCTTCCGCGCGCGGGCGCCTGCCCGGCTGGCGAGTACACGGGCGCGGTGCGCGTGCTGAGCGCGGGGAAAACAGTCTGGACCTGCCCGCTGCGGCTCACCCTCCTGCCGCTCAGCCTTCCGGACGAGAACCACAGCAACACCTGGCTCTTTTCCAGCGCCAGCGCGCTGGTCGACTACCTGGGACTGCCTCCCGCCCAGGCCGAGCGCATGCTCAAATTCGAGTCCCACCGGCACCGTATCGACTGTACCGGCGGGTTCGAGGCCAACAGCCGCCCGTTCGACGAGGCCATGCTGGCGCGCTACAAGCCCTGGCTGGACGGTTCCGGGTACACCAGCGCCGCGGGTTACGAGGGACCGGGCCAGGGCTCGGGTGAAAAGCTTTTCCCGGTGGGCATGTACGGCGGCCTGACCGGTAGCGCTTTCGGCACCCGGGAGAAGGCCCGCGCCGAGAGCGACCGCTGGGTCAACTGGTTCGAGAAAAACGCCCCCGGCGTGAAATATTTCTGGTACGTGATCGATGAGCCCGGCCCGGTGCAGTTCCCCTGGATGCACGAGCGCGCCGGCTGGATCCACGACAACCCCGGCCCTGGCAAGCGCCTGCCCGTGTTCACCACCCGCGAGTACACCCCCGAGCTGGACCGCGATATCGACTACTGGGCCGGCTATCACGGGGTTAACCTTGAGATGCTGCCCAAGCTCAAGGCCCGCGGCGGCGAGCACTGGTTCTACAACGGGGCGCGGCCGCGCTACGGCGCCGAGATTCTGGAGGCCGAGGCGGTCGATTTCCGGGTCAACGCCTGGATGAAATACCTCTACGGGGTGGACACCTGGTTCCTCTGGGAGGGCACCCACTGGCAGCACAACCACCAGGGCCCCAAGGGCCACCTGCATCAGCGCGTTTTCAGCGACCCGATCACGTTCATCAACTGGGGCGAGGAGTTCGGCAACGGCGCGGGCGTGCTGTTCTATCCCGGGCGCATGCCGCACTATCCCGAGGAGGACCGCGGTCTGGACCGTCTGCTCGGTTCGATCAAGCTCAAGAACATCCGGCGTGGCCAGCAGGACTATGAGCTGATGTGGCTGGCCGAGCGGAAAGCCGGGCGGGACAAGGTGCTCGCGATCATCCGCAAGGCCGTGCCGCGCGGCCTGAACGAGGTGCGCATGGAGGAGCCGGTGCCCTGGTCCGAGCGCGGAGATGACTACGACCGGGCGCGTGCGGCCCTGCTCGATATATTGGCTGGCAAGTGATTCTGAGGCGGTAAAAACCTGAAAAATGCACTGTGAGGATGCGAGCGATGCGGAGTAAATGGTTTGCGCCTGGTGTTCTTGTCCTTGTGCTTGTCCTGACAGCCTGCGGCGGAGGAGAGGTGCAGCCGCGCTCGCGTGCGCAGAACCTGGGTCAGGCAGCCCTCAAACTCATGCGCCTGGAGATGAAAGCCGCGGCCGAGCGGAAGGCCCTGGAGGGCGAGCCCCTGCTGGCGGACAGCCTTCTGGAACGCCTGGAACGGCTGGATGGCGGCTGCGTGAGGGTCTGGGTCGACAGCGGCGGCGGTGAATGCAGCACGGCGATCGACTCGCTGCTCGAGCTGACCGACCGCAGCGAGCTGCAGCAGCCCGACAGTCTGGATGCCGCCGCGGCCGTGGTCGAGGTGCTGCGCGACGCTCCCGAGGTCACCGACATGGCCCGCCCCCTTCTGGAGGGTTACGCGGCCACGCTGATGCTTAACATGGACGAGAGCCGCGAGATCGCCTCGCGCCTGCGGCCCATCGAGCTGATGCTCGCGGCCGGGATACCGGTCACCTACCACGACCTGGGGCTGGCCGGTGCGGACACGCTGCGCCTGATGGAACTGGCCGCTAAGATGTCGGCCCTCTGCGGAGCGCAGCCTTTCGGCACCACGCCCTTCGATTTCTTCATCGCCATGCGCCGTCTGGATGATGTCGGCTCCCGCTTCAGCCGTCAGAAAGACGCCGGCGACCTGGCTGCCCAGGTCATGGCCCAGCCGGGTTTCGACAGCCTGCGGCCCAAACTTGCCGCGCTGCCAGCCGCCACGATCGCTTTCTTCGGCGACTCCCAGACCGACAACCGTCACTGGTCCTCGCCCGCCCATTATCCCAACGTGATCCAGGCCGTGTGCGATTCGGTCGACCCATCGCTCATGGTGGTCAACGCCGGCATCGGCGGGGATGACAGCCGCGAGGGACTGGAGCGCATCCAGGCGGATGTGCTGGACAAAGCCCCCAACGTCTGCTTCGTGCTGTTCGGCGGCAATGACGCCATGTTCTGGGGACGCGACCACAGCACGGTCAGCCCGGAGCAGTACCGTCAGAATATCTCCGAGATCGCCACGCGCCTCAAGGCCATCGGCTGCCGGGTGGTGCTGATGACCTACCCGACCATCCCGTCCATGCAGCCGCCGGAGGCCGCCGTGCTGGCGCAGATGAACCAGGGGCTGGCCGCGGTGCGCGACAGCCTCGGCGTCGAGTGGCTGGACACGGCCGCCCTGTTCGCGCAGCACGAGCCGCGCCGCCTGTTCGCCCCGGACATGATCCATTTCTGCCCCGAGGCGCACCTGTTGCTGGCCCGCCGGATACTCGAATATCTGGCCGAGGGCAAATGACTCCCTGAATTCCGCCGCGTACTTTGAACCGGAGGCCCGATCATGCTTAAGTCTTCTGTGCTTTTTGTCCTTACGGCTCTGCTTGCGGTTGCCTGCTCCACCGGCGGCACCAAAGACCGGGCACAGCGCCTGGCCTCGGCCTGCCTGGACGCCGTGCGCATGGAACAGGCCGCCATGGCCGCCAAGACCTCGCTCACAGGAAGTCAGGCCACGGCCGACAGCCTGTTCCTGGCCGCAATCAAATCCAGCCCGGAGTGCGTAAGCGGGTATGTAGCAACAGGTCAAGGCGATTGCGCCGCCCTGCTCGAATCTTTCCTCGCGGCTATGGACAAGGAAAAGATCCAGCCGCGCCCGGATGACCCAGCCGCAGTTCTGGGCGGGCTGCTCAAGGGACGGGTGACCCGGAACCCGCAGCTTCTGGACGGTTACCTGGCCGTGTTCCAGATGTGCATGGAGATCGAGCGGGACGGCACCGTGCTGCAGGACCTGATGCCGTTCGTGGTCGCCCTGGGCTGCCCGATGACCTACCGCGACCTGGGCCTGGCCGGGGTGCCGGATGCCGAAACCCTGGGCGCGGAGGCCGCTGCAAAAGTGGGCGAGGTTCCCTACGCCAAGACCCCCGAGGATTTCGTGATGCCCCTGGTCAAGATCGACAGTTGGGGCAGCAAGTTCAGCGGGCAGGTCACGGCCGACACCCTGGCCGCCCGCCTGATGGCCGAGCCGTGGTTCGAGCCGCTGCGGCCCGGCCTGGAACGGATGAGCTGGACCCGCATCGGGTTCCTGGGCGACTCGCACATGGACAAGCGCCACTGGTCCACCGCGGCGCCGTTCCCGGAGATCGTGCGCGGCGTGCTGAAAGTGGTCAAGCCCGAGGCCGTGGTGATCAACGCCGGCGTGGGTGGTGATGACTCGGGGGAGGCCCTGGCCCGCATGGACACGGACATTATCGCCAAGAACCCGCAGATCGTGTTTATCAGCCTGGGAGGCAACGACAGCCGCCACTGGGGGGGCAGCCCCACGCCCAAGGTCAGCCCGGAGCAGTTCGTGCTCAATTTCACCGAGATGGCGAACCGGCTCAAAGCCATCGGCAGCCAGGTGGTGCTGATGGAGCCGCCGCACTGCCCGGAGCACTCGGGTGCGGACCTGGAGACTTTCACCGCCATCTGCGATAGCCTGCGCCTTCTGCCCGAACGCCTGGGCGCCGGCTGGCTCGGCTGGACCCAGGAGCAGACCGAGGCCGACCCGAAGACTATTTTCGCCCGGGATATGATCCACATGAACCCGAACGGCCACCTGACCGAGGCGCGCAAGGTCCTCGAATACATGGCCACCCGGCAGTAGGCCCCAGCCTGAAACCACAACCGGCCCAGGAGGCGCGGTGAGTCACGACCTGAAATACCGTCCCGACCTGCCCGCCGGCCGCGGGACTCCCATCGGCTGCGTGGGTGCGGGTTTCATCATGAGCGACTGCCATCTGGTCGCCTACCGTGCCGCCGGGTTCAACCCGGTGGCGATATTCGACCCCAACGGCGAGGCGAGCGCCAAAGCGGCCGCACGGCACGATATTCCCCGTGTGCACGTCAGCCTGGACAGCCTGCTCGAGGATCAGGAGATCCAGGTGCTCGATATCGCCGTGCCGCCGGATGTCACCCTCTCGGTGGTGGAGCGCGCCTTGTCCCGGGCCGATCATATCCGGGGTATCCTGGCCCAGAAGCCCCTGGGGCGGGACATGGACGAGGCGCGGCTGATAGTGGGCCTTTGCCGCGAGGCCGGGATCACCCTGGCGGTCAACCAGAACATGCGTTTCGACCAGTCGGTGCGCGCCTGCTCCGACCTTCTGGGCCGCGGCGCCCTGGGCGAGCCGGTGCTGGCCACGATCGAGATGCGGGCCATCCCGCACTGGATGCCCTGGCAGGAGCGCCAGGGCTGGTGCACCCTGCGTATCATGAGCATCCACCACCTGGACACGTTCCGCTACTGGTTCGGCGACCCGGACCGGGTGTTCGCCAGTCTGCGGCCCGATCCGAGAACCAAATTCGCCCATACTGACGGGATCGTGCTATACACCCTTGAATACGACAAGACGGGCCTGCGCGCCGCAGCCTGGGATGATGTCTGGAGCGGCCCCTGCCGCGAGGGCTCGGCCGGCGACATCTACATCCGCTGGCGGGTGGAGGGCACCCGAGGCATGGCTCGCGGCACTATCGGCTGGCCGCACTACCCGGCGCGCACCCCCAGCACCCTGGACTGGACCACTGTGGCGGACGGCGGCGCGTGGCACAGCCCGCGATGGGAGGAGGTCTGGTTCCCGGACTCGTTCGCCGGGCCGATGGCCGACCTTCTGATCGCCCTGGAGCGAGGGGGCGAGCCTCCGGTCTCGGGCGATGACAACCTTCACACCCTGGCCCTGGTCGAGGCGGCCTACGAGTCGTCGCGCCGCCACGCCGCGGTCTCTCCGCTCGAATTCATGAAGGAGGCCTGACAATGCAGCTCGGGATTATCAACAGCGCGTTCTCGCAGGTGGGGGTGGATTTCGCCACCGGCATCCGCCACATCCGCGAGATCGGTTTCGACACGGTGGACATCCAGACCGAGGCCTGGGGGATCGGCGCCGCCGAGAAAAAGATGATCGTGCGCGAGTGCCGGGCCAATAGCCTGCCCATTGTCTCGCTCACCTGCTGCGCCCTGGGCATCGCCGATTTCGCCGAACCGGTGCGTCGGTTCCATCTGGACCGGGTCAAGGCTTTCCTCGACCTCACCGCCGAGGTCGGCGGACGAAATCTCCTGCTGGTCCTGGGCGAGTACATCTGGCAGAAAGAGGTCATCCCGCCCGCGGCGCAGTGGGGCTGGGCCGTGGAGGCGGTGCGCGAGGCCGGGGAGTACGCGAAAAAGCAGGGCCTGGAAATCGTGATCGAGCTGGAGCCGTTCCACATGTCCATAGTCAACACAGTGGACCTGATGGCCTCTTTCATCCGCGAGGTCGGCCACCCGTCCGTGTTCGCCAACATCGATGTCAGCCACGTGGTGCTCTCGGGCGCGAAGCCGGAGGAGCTGCGCAAGTTCAAGGGTTTGGCTCATCACGTGCATTTCTCCGACTGCGACGGCAAGGTGCACGGCGACCTTCCCCCCGGCCAGGGCGTGATCGATTTCGCCCCCTGGATGCGCGAGCTGGCCGCGCTCAATATGCCGGGCGTGCTGAGTATCGAGCTGGAGTTCTGCCCGCAGCCGGAGCGGATCGTGGACTGGGTGCGCGATGCCTACCGCGAGACCGCCCGCCTGATGGCCGAGGCCGGCCTGCGGCCGCTTAAATAGAAGCTTTGGAAGAGCCGGATTACTGTTCACTTTGCAAACTGGGAGAAAGAGCGATGAATGCGCGACAGTTGCTGGCTGGCCTGATCCTGTTTCCCCTGCTGAACGCCGCAGGTCTGCATGCGGATAATGCTGTCAAGGCCGGCAAACTGGAGCTCTACCCCACTTTTGAATGCCTGGGCCTTCGCCTGGCCTGCACCGGGGATGACAACACCAACGCCGCGGCGGCGCTGAGCTGGCGCGAGCGTGGGAGTGCCGTCTGGCGCGAGGCCCTGCCCCTGGCCCGTATCCGCGGTAACCGTTTTGCCGGCAGCCTCTTTTTCCTAACCCCCGGCCGCACCTATGAAGTCAAGGTGACTGTCACCGATCCGGACAGCCCCCAGCCGCAGACTGTCGAGGGCGCCGCCGCCACCCGCTCTTTCGAGTTCCCGGTCGGCGGGGGCCGTCACTGGTATGTCTCGCCCGCGGGCAGTGACGCCGCCAAGGGCACGCGCGAGGCCCCGTTCAAAACAATCAACTGCGCCGCCGGTAAGGCAGCCGGTGGGGACATCGTGCACGTGCTGCCCGGCCTCTACCGCGAGAGCGTCAGCCTGACCGCCGCGGCCAAAGGGGCGCAATACCTGACTTTCCGGGCCGAGGGCGAGGTGGTCCTCTCGGGCGCCGACCAGCGCTACGATAGCCCCGTGGGCGCGGGGCGCTGGCAGATGGAAAGCCCCGGCGTGTACAGTACGGCTATCGACTGGAAACCGGGTTATGTGGGTGTGGAGGGCAAGCGCCTCTACCACTACCTGACCCGCGACGAGTTCGACACATTCGTCATCACCGAGCCCGGCGGCTGGTTCCAGGATGAATCCGGCAAGCTCAGCCTGCGCCTGGGCTCCGGCGCCGACCCCAACCGTCTGGCCGTGCAGATCGCCCGCCTGGACTGCGGGTTCCACCTTCAGGGGGCCTCGCAGGTGCTCCTGGAGGGTTTCGAGATTCGCGACTACGGCCTCACCGGCTCAGGCAGCGGTGTGCACCTGGACCGGGCCGCGCGTTGCGTGATCCGCGACTGCTC
>CAYLSM010000007.1:10104-44841 GCA_964386505.1 uncultured Gemmatimonadales bacterium | reverse complement strand
AGGCGACCAAGAAAATAGTCGAGCACATCGAGGCGGTGATCAACACCCTGGCGCGCAACTCGCGCGGGATCAAGCTGGAAAGCCCCAAGATTCCGACCGGCCTTCGCGATGCCATGAGCATGAACATCAGCGCCGCCCTGTCCGAAATCAACCGTCTCAAGCGCAGTCAGCTCGTGATCCAGAGCTGCCAGCACCCCAACGACCTGCGCATCTACCTCAACGTGCTGGCCCGCGAGCTGCTCGACCGTAAGCTGATCATCCCGCTGCAGAACATCGCCGGCACGCTCAAGAAAGCCCCCACCGTGGTCGAGAGCGGCGAGGAATACACGGTCTGGAAGCCCGAGGGCGAGGAGAAGATCAGCGCCTCGGTGTTCGGCAAGATGGATGTTCCGGTGATCACCCTGAACGACGTGCCCAAGATGCTGCACACCGTGATCTCCATCGCCGACCAGTTGTCTGACCACCTGGTGGGCCGCGGCGAGCAGTTCCGCGAGAAACTGACCGCCTCCAAGCAGCACGTGCCCGAGAAGACCATGTTCGAGGAGTTCGCCGAGCGCATGACCCAGAAAATCTCGGGCACCCTGGGCCAGCTCCACGCTTTCTTCGTCCCGGACAAGGAGAACAACATCACTTTCGACCCCGAGCGCCTGGAGGACATCCTGCGGGTGATCGGCTCGGTGGTGGGCGAGCTTCTGGAGCTGATCAAGGACCTGAACAAGAACAAGTCGGTGTTCGGCAAGGAGATCGAGGCCATCAAGCGCATCGCGCCCTCGGTCGAGAGCGTGCGCAACTGCGTGAACGAGTACAACGCCAACTATCTGAAGCAGAAACGCAGCGCCGACCTGGCCCGCAGCCAGACCAACGCCGACAAGACCCTGATCGGATTCTGCCAGGAGCTGCAGAAATACGATGACCCGCTGTCGCTGGAATACAAGATCCTGGTGGTGCGGGGACGGGTCTATGTGGCCCTGGAGGGCATGGTCCAGCGTATCCTGGGCCTGGCCAAGCTGGATTTCAACGCCGAGCGCAAGAAAAAGTACCAGGTGCTGGTCAACGAGCTGTTCTACATGATGAGCCATGTCAAGACCGAGGACCGCGACCTGCCGCTGTTCCGCAAGTTCGCCGAGAGCACGCTGCGCGCCGCGGAGGTCTGCGGCAACCCGCAACTGGGCGAGGAGGTTAAGAAGCTGATCGAGCGGGGCGAGGAGGTGCGCGACTGGGTGCGGGCGGCCGAGAACGCTTTCGCCGAGAACGTGGTCAGCCAGGTCTACCGCCCCGGCATGGACATCGAGCGCCTGCGCAAGCTGAGCGAGGGAATCTGAGCCCGGCCGATCTTCCCTGCGGCCCGGGCCGCGTGGCCTCCCCCTTTGGCAAAGGGGGATCGAGGGGGATTTGCCTTCCCAGAAATTGCTTTTCGTCCTTTCGGTCTTGCCCGAAAGGACCAAAGGGCGTGGGGGCCGCGAACTCGTCCAGGCCACTTAACTCCTTCCGCCTTTGGTGTGCCCGAGGCTTTTATTCCGCTCCCGCGTTGCAGCGGCGCCGTTTCCATCACCATTACACGCTACCCAGGCGGGAGGCTCAGACAGGTGCGGCCCCCCAAAGGCAACTGCGTCAGCCCGAGCTTTTATTTCCGGCAACTGTAACTTAAGAAACGAGTTTACTCTTCAAGGCGTGTATATTTTATTTGAGTTGTCGATGCCCCGCTGAGTGAACCGGGTATGCCGGAGCGGGTGTAGAAATCGATAGAGGCTATCCCCAGGTTTCTCACCAGCTTGACCGCGCCTTTCTGCTCATAAGCATCGGTGTAAACATCTATCCGGTAGATAAGCGAATCCCCCTTCACCTCCACTTTGCTGTCCCAGGGATTGATTCCCCAGCCCGGTACAACAAAAGGGGTCAGGTCGTATAGACCGCCCTGCCGTTTGGAATAATTCAGCATCCGCTTGCGAGTGGAATTCTCGTCGATACTCGAAAAATCAAGGCTATCCGTCACGTACATCAGCTCATCCGCCGACTGTGCGAGAGCGTATTCATAAGTGCCGTCGTAATTGTTTTTTTCCTCGTGCGAATCCTGCCCGGGGGGAAGATCGGGATATCTATTGTCCAATACGTCCTGTTCAAAATGGTACAGGGAAGATATTTTCTTATAGGTCAAGTTTTTCTGTCCGGACAGGTCGGTGAAGCTGATCTCGCAAGAGCCTTTGACCGTGTGGCTTGTGTAGCAAGGGCCGCTGCAGCTTTCGTAATACCCGGAATAAGCCAGGCTGAAACTATATTTTAGTGAATGGCCGGGCTGGAGCGGCAGGTAATCGGCAAGAACCGCGTCTTCCGGGGAAAAACCGTCTTTGCCGCAGCCGGCGGATGCCAGAAGGAGTGCGCTGATGATAAGGGTGGTTATCCTTAATTTGTTGTGAAACATAAATATCCCTTTCAGTTGTCCAGTAGCCGCTTTTCCAGGTCGGGTTTTTCCAATGCCTTACCCTGATGCAGTTGGAGACCGCTTTCATATTAAACGATAATAAGCATTTTTCACGCCAATTTGTTATCTTATGTTAAGAGTATTACATATAAGTTTTTATCGATATTGAATCACATTGACACGGTTCAAAGATGTCTCTCCACGGGTAACAATTTTGCGGCTTATGTGATAGGGTTGCAGTTTATTTTAGTCCTCTTTGCTGCGGCCTTATTTACGGTGCTTTTTCGGGCACGGGGCACCGTGCCCCTTGCAAGGCAGGCTTTCCACGAGTGGATGGGATGCGGCGCTTTTACTCCCCTCCAAGCAAGAGAAGTGGCGGCGCAGCCGACGGGGTGCGTGGCTTTGCCTCCCCCTTTGAAAAAGGGGGATCGAGGGGGATTTAATAGAATAAATCTTATTATCCTCCTTATGTCTTGTTTGGCGTGCAGGCAGCAGCAAGAGGTGATAGGGCGGACTGTCTGGTTAAATCCCCCCTGACCCCCCTTTGCAAAGGGGGGAAAGCGGCAGGCGGCCTGTGCAAGGCTGCCCGCTGGTTGGGCGTGGCAGGCCGTGCCCCTACATTTAAATAACCAAGGCTTACCATAGAGTTGTTCACCGGAAGAATACAAAGGGGTGACCAATGACAGCCCGAACCGATATGAATCGCCGCGAGTTCCTGGGCGCCACCGTCGGCGGCGCGCTGGGTTTTCTGGCCTGCGGGCGCGGCGCACCCGGCGGCGCCTCTGTCCCGCCTGTCCCGTCCGACAGCACGGCCGCCGCCGCGTTCACTCCCTCCGGCCTGGGCTATGATTACTGGAACGGCGTGTTCGAGACAATCACCCGCGGGTTTATCTCCAACTCCCTCAAGACCAGCGACACCTTCGCGGTCTGCGAGTACCCCCAGGGCACGCACCTGAACAATTTCGTCACCGCGCGCGGGCTCACCTGCGACTCGGTCACCCGCATGCTGCCGGCCTTGGCCGCCCGGATCGTGGCCCCCCAGGGTGGGGCCTCTCTGGAGGTGGAGGGGAAAAGATGGGAGCTGGAGGAGGTGTTTGTCCGGGCCTTGAGCGCGGCCACCGACCCACAGGGTAAGGACTTCTGGGAGTACCCATCCACGAAGGCCTGGAACCAGCGCCAGGTGGAAAGCTCGATCGTGGCCTGGAGCCTCTGGCTGGCCCGGGACAAGGTGCTGGAGCGGTTCAGCCCGTCCCAGCGGAAAAACATCCAGAACTGGCTGGCCAGTTGCACCGTGGTGCCCACCCGCACGAACAACTGGGCCCTGTTCAGCGCGGTGAACCACGCCGCGCGGATCGCGCTGGGCGGGCGCTGGGGCGAGTTCTCCGGGGATGAAAAGTCCATGCGCGAGGACCTGGCGGCTATCGACAGCATGTACCGCGGCGCGGGCTGGTACAGCGACAGCAGCCGCGGCGAGGCCTACGACTACTACAATTTCTGGGTTTTCGCCTCGCACTGCCTCTACCTGGATGCCCTGGTGGGCGAGCGGTTCCCCGACCTTCGCGCGCGTTACCGCGAGCGCCTGGGCCAGTTCCTGGAGAGCACGCCGTACTTTTTCGGCGGCAACGGCAGCCACGTGCTCATGGGGCGCTCGCTTGCTTACCGCTGGGCCGTGCTCACCCCGCTGACCCTGGCCCACGGCCAGGGTCTCTGGCCGCTCTCCACCGGGTTGCTGCGGCGTATCTGCAACCGGAACCTGGCTTTTCTCTGGGAGGCCGGGGCCTGGGACTCCGAAAACGGCAAGCTGCGCGAAAGTCTCACCCCGCACTCCAGCCACGATATCTGCGAAAGCTATATAAACCTCGGCCACCCCTACTGGGGCATGCAGGCATTCCATGCCATGAGCCTGGGCCCGGATGACCCGTTCTGGACCGCACCCGAGGCGCCGCTGCCCGTGGAGCAAGGGGATTTCCGCCGCGAGATCGCCCCGGCCGGGCTGCTTCTTGACGGCAACCGCGCCTCCGGCCAGGTGCGCCTCTGGGCCGCCCGCTGCGACCAGCACTACGAGAACAAGTACTACAATTTCGGCTGGTCCTCCCATTTCCCCTGGAACGTGGGAATGGTCGGCGAGCGCGTGGTCCCGGACTGCATGCTCGCTTTCAGCAGCGAGGCGGGAGCTTACGGACGGCGCCAGAGCGGTTTCACGGGCGAGGTGCTGGCCGGTGGCAAGGGCTTGCGCTGGAGCTGGAGCTGCGAGGCGGGCGAGGCCAAGCTTAGTGTTGAGAGCCTGCTCTGGCTGGAGGGCGAGCTGGAGTGGCGCGCCCACCGGGTGCATTACGAGGGCGCGCGCGGCTACCTTACCGCCGCCGAGCACACCTACGCCCTGGGCCTTGAGCTGGAGGAGACGGCGGAGACACAGAGCGGACAGGTCTGGGAATGGGCGCGCAACAGGGAGGGACGGGTGGTGTTCGCCCGGGCGGCGTTCGGGTTCAACGGGCATGAGCCTTTGGGCGGGTTCGAGGGCCGCGAGGACTTGAACAGTTTCTACCCGCGGGCCGCTCAGGCCGCGGTGAGCGCGCGGATCGCGCCGGGGGACACGGTGCTGGTGGCGGCGCTCTACGCCAGCCCGAACCCGGAGAGCCTGGAGAGTCTTCTTGCCCGCTCGGCCGACATGCCGCCCGAGGTGCTGGCATTTGCCGGGCTGGAGCAATAGGCCCAAAAGAAATGAAGGGAGAGTAAAATGGATTGGATAGTTAATATTGTTATTGCGTTGTTAAGTGGAGGTTTGGGAGGACTTTTAGCAACTCATTATTCTCATTTTTTGTCGACAAAACGTTGGCACAATAACTTGAGATACGAACTGTACAAAGAAGTTTGCGAATTTATCAGTTTGTATGAAACTGAGCTAATTAGCGATTCTGTGCAAGACAATCCTGAAAATTTCACTATGGTTAGTTCTGGTATTAGGCTAACTCATTCGACACGATTCCATTTATACTCAATACTTTGGAGGATAGACGACCTTTTTGAAAACTCAGCAAAAGATATTAAGGGCTGTTTTGCTACCGATCTTTTTGAGGATACAAGGAAATATCTCTATTTAAGGCAGCAAGCGCTTCGAGAAATGGCTAAAGAAATCAAACTGCCACAGAAAGGGAAACCTCTTGAGATGACTCCAGAGATTGCTGAGAAATTCAGAAAGCGCGAAAGCAAAGAAAAAAACCAGTCTTGATTTTAAATATCCAGTATCACCGTGGCGCGCAGCCAGGGCGAGGACTCATCCGGCTCGATCCTGAGCCGGTGCCAGGTGACAGCCTTCACCTCCGGGCCCAGGCAGTGACGGGCCAGGTCCAGCGGCTCGCCCTCCAGCGTGGCGCTCAGGGCCGTGGGGCTGAAAGAATCGATAGTCACCCGGGCGGTCAGCCAGCGCTCCGTGTTCAGGTAGTAAAGAATCTCGGCCAGCCAGGCCCTGAGCAGCGCCTCGCTGCTTTCGGCGGCCAGCTCCAGGCGACGGCTCTGCAGCGGTTCGGCCGCGCCGGGTTCGGCCAGAAGCTCCAGCATCGCCGCGGCCCCCACGCTGAACAGCTCGTGAAGGTCTCGGCCGTATAAATGAAGGCCCAGGTCGGCCGTGTGCTCGAACGTCTCGTATCCAGGTCTTCCCACCAGGCACTCTCCAGTTCAGGCATGGCCGCGTCCCGGACCTGACAGTATTGACAGGCGGGCGGCGCGGTGGCAAATTACGCCTCCAGGTTGCATGGAACCTGTTCACAACTTATTACTTCGCACAAAGAAGGACAAGTAATGCGCGTGGTGGCACAGCGGGTCAGCCGGGCCTCGGTCACGGTGGAGGGGCAGGTCACGGGCGCAATCGAGGCCGGGCTGATGCTCCTGGTGGCGCTCAAAGGCGACGAGTCGCCCGAGGACTTGGCCTGGATGGCCAACCGGATCGTCGGCCTCAGGGTGTTCCGCGATGACGAGGACAAGATGAACCGCTCGCTGCTCGAGGTGGGCGGGGCCCTGCTGGTGATCAGCCAGTTCACGCTCTACGGCGACTGCCGCAAGGGACGGCGTCCCTCGTTCATCGAGGCCGGGCGGCCCGAGCTGAGCGAGCCGCTGTTCGAGCGGTTCATGCAGGAGTTGCGGGCCCAGGGGGCGAGCGTGGCCACCGGACGGTTCGGGGCGATGATGCAGGTGGAGCTGGTCAACGACGGCCCGGTGACCCTGATCCTCGAAAAGTGAGCCCTCCCGGCTCCAACCTCTCTCAGAAAAAGGTAAGCATGAGCGAAAAAATAAATGGCGGGCAGACGGTGCGCCTGATCCTGGCCAGCGCCTCGCCCCGCCGCACCGACCTTCTGCGCTTGGTGGGAATCCCGCACACGGTCTGTCCCTCGCACGCGGATGAGGAGCACGATACGCCGAGCGAACCCTCGGCCCACGTGACAGTCCTGGCCGAGCGCAAGGCCGTGGCCGTGGCGGAGGAGCACACCGGGGTCCTGGTCCTGGGCGCGGACACGATTGTCTACCACGGCGGAGTGATCCTGGGCAAGCCGAGGGATTTCGACCAGGCCTGCCGCATGGTGGCCTCGCTGGCCGGGACCGAACACCTGGTGTACACCGGGATCGCCCTGGCCGGGCCGGATGGGGCGGCCGCCACGAGCGCTTGCGAGGTGACACGGGTGCGGTTCCGCAGCCTGACCCGTCAGGAGATCGAGCGCTATGTGGGCACCGGCGAGCCGATGGATAAGGCCGGGGCCTACGGCATCCAGGGCTATGGCGCCACGCTGGTGGAGAGTGTGCAGGGCTGCTATTTCAACGTGATGGGCCTGCCGCTTGCACGTCTGATCCGTCTGCTGGAGGAGCGCGGGGTGGAATACCCGTTCGGGCCGCCGTTCTGGCGCGGGTGATGAGGTGCGCTGCAGCTCATCCCGAAAGACGATTTTACGAAGGGGCGCGCTGCAGCGTGCCCTTTTTATTTGTATCAAATCCCCTTCGATTGGCACAAAAGGCTGGCAGTATCTGGATTACAGAAATTGGGTAGAAAAATCCCCTCTAAAATAGGGGTGGCGGCGCAGCCGACGGGGTGTGTGGCATTTGCTCCCCCCTTTCCCAAAGGGGGGCAGGGGGGATTAATCCAAATAACCACACAAGGGGTTGGCCGCTCAGTATTTCTTCCAGAACTCGGGCAGAAGAAGCAGGATCACGGTGTAGATCTCAAGCCGCCCGACCAGCATGCACAGGCTGAGGACCCACTTGCCGGCCGCGGGCACGCTGGAGTAGTTGAGCATCGGGCCCACCGCGCCCAGGCCCGGGCCGATATTGCCCAGGGCGGCGGCCACGCTGCTGGCGGCGGTCACCATGTCCAAACCCAGAAGGCTCATGACAAACGAGCTGAAAATGAAAATGGCGATGTAGAGGGTGAAAAACCCCAGCACATTGAGCATCACCTCGGGCCGCACGGTGATCTTTTTCACCTTGACCAGGAACACCGCCCGCGGGTGCAGCAGCTTTTTCATCTCCACCTTGCCCGCCTTGAGGATCATCAGCAGGCGGATCACTTTCATCCCTCCTCCGGTCGATCCCGCGCACCCGCCCACGAACATCAGGGCCATCAGCAGCATGCGCGAAAGCGGCCGCCAGGCGTCGAAATCGGCCGTGGCGAACCCGGTGGTCGTGGTGATCGAGACCACCTGGAAAAGGCTCTCGCGCAGCACCACCTCGCCGAACTCCGCCCGCGACAGGGCGTTGTCCAGGTATATCGCCGCAGTGGCCCCGCCCAGGATCAGCACGTAGAACACCCACTCGCGGTCGCGCCAGTAGACCCGCGGGTCGCCGCCGGTCAGGCAGCGGTAGTGGAGCGAGAAATTCACCCCGGCCAGGAACATGAACGCCGCCATCACATAATGGACATAGGCGCTCTGAAAGTGGCCCACCGAGAGGTTGTGGGTGGAGAACCCGCCCGTGGCCATGGTGGCGAACGCGTGGTTTACAGCATCCAGAAGGTCCACGCCGCCCAGCATGAGCAGCAGCACCTGGAGGGCGGTCAAGAGGACATAGACCATCCAGAGCAGGCCGGCGGTCTGGGAAATGCGGGGTTTCAGGCGGTCGGGGATGGGGCCGGGCACCTCGGCCTTGAAAAGCTGCATCCCGCCCACGCCCAGGAACGGCAGGATTGCGATGGAGAGCACGATTATCCCCATGCCTCCCAGCCACTGGGTCTGGCTGCGCCAGAACAGAAGGCACTGGGGAAGGGCCTCGACATCGGTCAGGATCGAGGCCCCGGTGGTGGTGTAGCCGCTCAGGACCTCGAAATAGGCATCCGTGAAAGAGGGGATCGCGCCGGAGAGAAGAAAGGGCAGGGTGCCGGTTGCCGCGGTGACCAGCCAGCCCAGGGTGACGATGCCGAAACCCTCGCGCACCCGGATTTCACCCTGACCCCGGTTGAAAAACCAGAGCGCCCAGCCGAACGCCAGGGTAGCGAGCATGGACCAGGCCAGGTCCGCCGCGGCCGGCTCGCCGAAAATCAGTCCCACGCCCAGGGGCAGGGCCAGGCTCAATCCAACGAACACCTGCAGCAGGCCGATCACCTGCAGCACGACACGCAGCTTCATCGTTTCCCTGTCCGGTTGGGGTGTGGGACCCCGAGTGGTTACGGGCCAGTGGAGCTGGGTTCGCCGAGCCTGGCCCCTATGGGGGCGCCCTGCCCGGAGTTCCGGAGCGCGGACATGCCTGCCGGGGTCAGGCGAAGGTCGCCGTCGGCCGGGTCCACGAACCAGCCGGCCGCGGCATTGTCCACGTTGTCCTCCAGCTCGGCCGCGGCGCTGTCGCGGGCGCAGAGCGGGCCATCGCTCAGGTTGCCGCTCAGTCGTCCCCGGGTGCCCGCGAAACGGTACTCCACGCAGCAGGGGTAGGTGCCGTTCAGAACAATGGTGTTGTGCGACACCTCGAAATCTTTCGCGTGGTGCAGGCTGATCCCGGTGTCGCCGGACTGGCGGCGGAAGATGACGTTGTCACGCACCACGGCCCCGATAATGTCGAACGCAGTGCCGGGCTCGCGCCTGCCCGCCTTGTAACCCTCATCCAGGCCTACCCAGACCCCGAAATCGCACTCGTAGAAAAAGCAGCGCTCCACTGTCAGATCACGGCAGTGCTGCCAGAACATCACCGCGGCGTCGCACAGGCTGTCAGGCTGGGGCCCGCGGATACGGATGAAATCGCAGTCGTGCACGCGCCATCCGGCTGCGCCCAGGATATCCACCCCGGCGGTGTAGCGCTGGCAGGCCCGGCCGGTGAACTCGAAGCGGCAGAACTCCACCGTGCCGCTGTCCGCGAAGACTGTGGGGTGGTAGCCGGGGTTCACCTTGAAAAGCTGCTCCTTGCTGTCCACGAAATGCACGTTGTGGACGAGCATGCCCACCGCCCCCCTGTCCCCGGCCACGTGAATCAGATGCCACCAGGCCCCGGTGAGGGTCAGGTCGGCGATCACGAGGCCCCGGCAGTCGTAGGCCTGGATCAGGCTGCCGATTTTCTGTTCGGCCGCCGGGAACCCCTCGCCCCGCAGGATGACATCCCCGCGCTGTCCGGTGGCCCCGCGCAGGGCAACGCTGTCATGCCCGGCCAGAATCAGAGTGCGGCTGAGGTTGTATTCACCCGGCGCGAGCAGGATGGTCTGCCCGCTTTTGAGGCCCGCCACCGCGGCCTGCAGGGCTTTCTCATCCGCGACCCGCACCACCTCGCCCGCGGGGGCCGGCAGCGGCGGCGCAGTGTGGAGCATCGCGGCTGGAATTGCCTCGGCCGGGGGCTGTGCGGCTGGTGAAATCGTGGCTGCCAGGCAGAGGAAGATCAGGATAAGGGCCGTTCTGACAGGAAAGTGCATGGCGCGGGAATCCCCCGGACGGAGCTCTGCAAGCGTGAAAGAATGAAAGAGTGAGCTGACCGGCTCATTGGATCAGAGGAAGAACCGGCTGATTTTCTGGGCATGGACCGCGAGGGTGAAGATAATGATTCTGTCGCCGGGGGCAAGGCTGTCCTCGCCGTGCGGGATAAATACGCGCTCACCGCGCACCACCGCGCCCACGATGCAGGGGGCTGGAAGGTCGACGGCCTTGAGCGGCACTCCCACCAGCGGAAGGTCATCCCGCACCGCAACCTCCATGATCTGTACGCTCAGGCCGCGCAGGGTGGCCAGGGCCAGAAGGCGCTCGCTGTTGGTGGCGGTAAGGATCGCGTTGACCGTGCTCAGGTGCGGGCTGACCGCGGCATCCAGGCCGATACGGCTGGCCAGGCCCAGGTACTCGATGCGCTTGATCTGGGCGATGGTCTTGGCCGCGCCCAGGTTGCGCGCCACCAGCGAGCTGATGATGTTGTTCTCGTCATCCGCGGTCAGGGCGACAAAGGCGCCCACGCCCTCGACCCCCTCGCTCAAGAGGAGGTCGATGTCGGTGGCGTCGCCGTTGAGCACCAGCGAGGCGGCCAGCTTTTCGGCCAACTGCACGCAGCGCTCGCGGTCGGGTTCGAACAGGATCGGCTGGACCCCGGCCTCCTCCAGCCTGCGGGCCAGCAGCACCGAGACCTTGCCCCCGCCGGCGATCATCACGCGCTCCAGACGGCGGGTCTCGTGACCGGCCAGGCGGAAAATTTCATCTGCCGCCCCGCTCACTCCCACGGCGTACAGAAGGTCGCCCTGGTGGATCACGTCCTCGCCGCGCGGGATGATGGTCTGCTCGCCGCGGCTGATCGCCGCGACCAGGAAATTGCGCTCGGCGAACTTGCCCGCGATCCGCTCCAGCGGCATCTCGCGGAACTCGCAGCGCTCGCCGATCCGCATACCCATCAGCACCACCTGTCCGCCGGCGAACTCCACCACATCCGTGGCCGCGGCGTAGTGAAGAAGTCGCTCGATCTCGGCGGCGCAGGCCCGCTCCGGGTTGACCATCACATCCGCCCCGGTGTCCTCGAACGGCGCGGCAGTGCTCTTTCGGTAATAATACTCGCCGCCCACGCGGGCCACTTTCAGCCGCACCCCATAGCGGCCGGCGATTCGGCAGGCGGTGAGGTTCACCTCATCGTTGTCCGTAACCGCGATGAAAGCCTCGGCCTCGCTGATCCCGGCTTTTTCGAGCAGGGTCCAGTCCACCCCCGTGCCCTGGAACGCCAGGACATCCAGGTGGTCCTCGACCCGGTCGACTTTTTCCTGTTCGAGGTCCAGGACACAGATTTCATCGCCCTGGCCGGACAGGCGCGCGGCAAGGTGGAAACCCACATCGCCGGCGCCTATGATGATAGCCTTCATCACTGACCGCCGGTGGCGTCACGCTCGGGCGCCGGGGGCTGTTCCGTGGTGGTGGCGGCAGCGGCGCGGCCGTTCTGCTCCTGGCGCTCCGCTGTATGGTTGGTGTGGTGATTCTTGAGAAGGAGATCGGGTCCCAGTTCGATGAACTGGTCCGAGGTCTCGCGCAACTCACTGCTCAGGTTGTGGCCGAAAGCGTACAGCTCCACCTTGGGGCCGATCTTTTTGACCAGGCGCACCAGGGAGACAAAGTCGCCGTCACCGCTGACCAGTGCCACCACGTCCAGAAACGCCGCCATCTCGATGATGTCGATGGCGATGCCCATGTCCCAGTCGCCCTTGGCCGTGCCGTCGAAGAAGCTTTTCAGCTCCTTGCGCCGCACCTGGTAGCCTTTTTTCTCCAGCACGCTGATGAATCCGCTCTGGTCGATCTCGCTGGACTCGACGATGTAGGCCAGGGCCTTGATCAGCCGGCGGCCGCTGACAATGGTGTCCAGCATGCTCTCGTAGTCCAGGCGTGCCCCGTTGATTTTCTTGGCCGCGTAGAACATGTTCTGCACGTCCACGAACACGCCCACCCGCACCTCGTTGCGGGGAACATTCTGGAAACGTCGCTCCAGGGACTCGCTGCGGCCGGGGATCAGACCACCCTCGCGCTTTTTCTCCAGGTCCTCCAGCCGACGGTTCATTTTCTCGATCTCCTGGGTCTGCATGATCACCAGGCCTTTCAGCTCGCGGCCGATGCGCTCGACCTGCTCGCTTAGCTCGGCTATCTTGCTCACGTACAGGCTCTTGGGCATGAACACGCTGCCGGTGTCGCGGTAGCGGTAGCTGAGCACCGACTCGTACTCGGCCAAGAGTTGCTCGTGGCGCTCGTGCAGGAGGACCCAGAGCAGGGAGGCCGAACTCTTGCGGTCGAACGCACCCTCGCCCTGCAGGGCGGAGAGCATCTCGCGCAGCTTGTTCTCGCCCAGGCCCAGATAGCCCTTGAGCCGCCCGGCCAGCTCCATGTCCACCGCACCCCAGACGCTGGCGATACTGCGCCTTGGGCCGAGGTCCCAGGCCTTGAGCAGGATTTCGATCAACTCGTGCGTGCGGGCCTGGCGCAGGTCCAGGCTCTCGTCACGGGTGCTGCAGCGGTGGGCCAGCTCCATCAGGCGCTGGCGTTCGAACAGGTTTTCGAGGATCAGGGTGAGTTGATCGTTTGTCGGTATTCCGGTTGTCTGTTCAACTGGATCGGTGTTGGGTGCGTTCATTTTAAACAGTTTACCTTTCCACGATGATTGGATACGTGACGGTACAGTTTAACCAGTAAAAAATAGTACAAATTAAGTGTAAGAAAAAAATCGGGAAATTAAAAGAGGGGGCGGGTCATTCTCCCACGTCGATTCTCCCCAGGCGGAGTCCGACCAGAAGGATGAAAAGCACAAGGAACGCCAGCATCAGAATCGCCTGGTCGTAACCGATCATGGTCAGGAACAGGGCGCAGAAACCGGCGAAACTGCAGAAACTGTAGATCAGCAGCACGGCATCCGCCGGCCCCAGCCCCATCTTGACCAGACGGTGGCTGCTGTGGTCCTTGCCGCCCAGCGAGATCGGGCGGTGGCGCAGGATGCGGGTTACAGTGACCAGCGTAGTGTCGAAGATCGGGTAGATCAGCACCAGGATCGGGATGATCAACGACAGCCGCAGGTTGGTGGTCATCCAGCCCTCTGGGCGGGTCCAACTGCCCACGATGGAAAGGCTGGCGATGACAAAGCCGACAAACAGGCTGCCCGAATCTCCCATGAAAATCTTCGCCCTTGGGAAATTGTGCGGCAGATAGCCCAATCCGGCGCCCATGAAGACAAAGAAAATGAAGCCCAGGGCCGGCTGGCCGTTGACGAATGACATCAGGCCGAAAAACAGGCTGCTGATCACCGCCACCCCGCAGGACAGGCCGTTCATGTTGTCGATCAGGTTGAAGGCGTTGGTCATGCCGATGATCCAGAACAGAGTCACCGGATAGGCCAGATAGGAGAGCCAGGGTAGGCCCCACTCGTAACCAAGGTCGATGAAGAACGAGATGCGGATGCCGAAATAGATGAGGAAAAACCCGGCGATGGCCTGGCCGAGGAGCTTGACATGCGGGATCACTCCCCCGGAGACATCATCCACGTTGCCCACGTAGACCAGGATCGTGCCGCCCAGCAGAAGGCCCAACACCTGGTTCTCGCTGCTTTCGGCGGTCAGCATGCCCAGGAGCGAGGACCAGAGCACGGCCGCGGCGAAATACAGCCCCAGGTGCTGGCGCTGGCGCAGAAGACCAAACAGCATAAGGCCCAGGCCAAGCACCAGGATCAGCCAGGTGTCCAGGCCGATCATCCCCAGCCCGGCCAAACCGCTCAGGAACGCCAGGTAGATCGCGTTGCCGCCCAGCAGCGGCACGGCCTGGTTGTGAAACCGGTCGGTCCGGGGTTTGTCCAGCGCACCGACCCGCAGGGCCAGACGCTTGAAAAAGACTATCAGCAAATAGGACAGGAAGCTCGCGCCGGTCAGGCTGAGCAGGGCTTTTTCAAGAATTTTAAGGCTTGTGTTTTCCATACCGTGCTCAAGCCTCGGTATAAATGGCCCGGCCCGATCAGCCGCGTGGTTTCAACAGGGTGTCCGGGCCGACCTCCCTGACATATTCGATCACCCGGTTCAGGACCGTATCCAGGTCATACTGCGGGCTGTAGCTGGTGAAAGCGGACACTTTGGAGATATCGGGCACCCGGCGGCGCATGTCCTCGAACCCGGCGATATAGGCCTGGTCGTAGGGGATGGTCACGATCTTGGAGGCCGAGCCGGTGAGTTCTTTCACCTTGCGCGCCAGGTCGATGATCGTGATCTCCTTGTTGTTCCCCACGTTGAAAATCTGGCCATGGGCGGCGCTGTCGCGGCTGAGGCGCACCAGGAATTCAACCGTGTCGGCGACATAGGTGAAACAGCGGCTCTGCATCCCATCACCGTACACCGGGATATCCTCGCCCTTGAGCGCCTGGGCCACGAAACGCGGAATAACCATCCCGTAGCGCCCGGTCTGACGCGGCCCCACGGTGTTGAACAGGCGCGCCACCACCACGGGCAGGCGTTTTTCCTGCCAGTAGGCCAGGGCCAGGAACTCGTCCACCGCCTTGGAGCAGGCGTAGGACCAGCGGTTCTTGGTCGTCGGGCCCATCAGGCTGTCGTCCTCTTCCCGGAACGGCACCTTGTCGCTCTTGCCATAGATTTCGCTGGTCGAGGTGATGATGGTCTTTTTCTTGTAGCGGTTGGCGATCTTGAGCACCATCTCGGTACCCAGGATGTTGGTCTGGATCACCTCCACCGGACGGCTGATGATAAGCTCCACGCCTACAGAGGCGGCCAGGTGGAAAATCAGGTCGCACTCGCAGACCAGGCGGTCCATCACCGTCTCGTTGAGGATATTCTCGATGGCGAAGGTGAAATTGCTGTGGCCGGTCAGATGGTTGATGTTCTCCATTCTCCCGGTGGAAAGGTCATCGATGATAGTGACCCGGTAACCCAGCTCCAGCAGTTTCTCGCTCAGGTGCGAGCCGATAAAACCAGCCCCTCCGGTGATCAGCGCTCTCATGTAAAGTTCCTTTCTTGTAGGGAGAAAACCCGCGCGGCCCGTATGAAATCGTCCGCCCGGCGGTTCTGTCGCTATTCAGGCCTGCGCCGGAGAGAGTCCGCGCCCGTTTTTCGCCCCGTCCCGCCGGATTCTGTCCAGGAGCTGACGGTAGAGGCGGTCGATATCTCCGACCAGCCGTTTCTTATCGAAATCCGGGTAGGCCTTTTCTTTCCCGGCCCGTCCCATCAGGGCCCGCCGCTCCGGCTTGCGCAGCAGGTAGCCGATCGCCTCGGCCAGTGCCTTATGATCGTTGCTCGGCACGAGCAGGCCGTTGTGCCCGTCCAGGATCAGGTCGCGCACTCCGCCCACATCGGTGGAGATCACCGGCTTGCCGGCGGCCATGGCCTCGATCAGGGCCACGGGCAGCCCCTCGTTGAAAGAGCTGAGCGTGACAATGTCCAGTCCGGCGTAGATCTTTTCGAGGTTGTGCTGAAACCCCATAAAGATGACCCGGGATTCTATATGCAAATCCCGGGCCTCGCGTTCGAGCTCGGCGCGCAACTCACCGTCGCCCACGACCACGAAACGGGCTTTGTCGTTGCGTTCCAGCACCAGGCGGGCGGCTTTCAGAAAGCAGGAGTGGTTCTTGATCGGAACCAGGCGCGCCACAATACCGACAAGAAGTATATCCGGATCAAGGCCCAGCTCGGAGTGCAGGACCGACTGGTCGACGGTCAGATTGGTGAAACGTTCGAGGTTGAGGCCCAGGGGAACCGAGATGATTTTTTCCGGCGGCGCGATCCGGTAATTTATTATTTCCCTTCTCTGTTGCTCGCCCACAGTGATAATTACATCGGTAAATTTAGCCAGCAGTTTTTCCAGCCACAAGAAGAAATTGGTCTTGATAAACCCGAAATAGCTGTGAAAGACGTGTCCGTGGAAAGTGTGGATTATGATGGGCACGCTGGTCAGTTTTGCCGCCAGGCGGCCGAGTGTGCCGGCCTTGGCGGTGTGCGTGTGTATGATGTCCGGCTTTTCCTTGTGGATCAGGCGCACCAGGCGGACCAGCGCCCGCAGGTCGTCTTTAAGGAATATCTCGCGGCCCAGTGCCTCGATGATGACCGGCTCCACGCCCTTTTCATGCGCCAGGCCGTACATGTTGCCCTCGGCCGGGGATTCCTTGCCGGTCACCAGCAGGGAGCAGTAACGCTCGGGGTCGAGTTCGCTGGTGAGGATGATGCAGTGCAGGGCCGGACCGCCGATGTTCATCCGGGCGATGATACGCATCACTTTGGTGCGGCTGTCACTTTCCATTCCCATCCCTCGAACGGCCGAACCATTCGCAAGTCAGGCGCAGTTCGTCAGTCAGGTCGGGTTCCGGGGCGTAGCCCAGGATCCGGCGCGCCTTGCCGATATCGGCCAGCGAATGCTTGACATCACCGGCCCGCGGGGCCTCGAAAACCGGTTTCACCTGCCCGGCCCCCAGGATTTGGACCAGGCGCTCGAGTATTTCCAGCAGGGTGAAACTGTGGCCGCACCCAACATTGAACACCTCGCCAGCCAGGGGCTGGGCCACGGTGGCCGCCAGCCAGTTGATCCGGCAGACATTCTCCACGAAAGTGAAATCGCGGCTCTGGCTGCCGTCCCCGTATATCACCGGAGACTGTCCCTGCGATAGGGCCTCCATGAACCGGGGGATGACAGCGGCATAGGGCGAGTTCGGGTCCTGGTGCGGGCCGAACACGTTGAAATAGCGCAGCGACACAGTGTCCAGGCCGTAGACCACCGAGAACGAGCGGGCATAGTACTCGCCGGTGAGCTTGCTCACCGCATAGGGCGACAGCGGCCGCGGCGGTTGGGTTTCCACCCGCGGCAGCTCTTTCTGGTCACCGTAGACCGAGCTGGAGGAGGCCAGCACCACCCGCCGCACCTCGGCATCACGGGCAGCCAGCAGTACGTTCAGGGTCCCGTTGACATTGACCGAGTGGCTGGTCCCGGGATCGGCGATCGAGCGCGGAACCGAGGGCAGGGCGGCCAGATGGAACACCAGGTCGCAGCTCTGCACGGCTTTGCGCACGGTGTCCAGGTCCCGGATATCTCCGCGGATGAAATCCACCTCGGACTGAATCCGGCTCAGGTTCTCCTGCCTGCCGGTCGACAGGTCATCCAGAATGCGCACCCGGCAGCCTTGGCCAAGAAGGAAGCGGGCCAGGTTACTGCCGATAAATCCAGCTCCTCCGGTAATCAGACATTCCATTGGGCAGCTCTCCACAACTGACAGACGTTCGGCGGAATCAGGCACGGCCGGTCGGACAAAAATATCCGAACGGCCAAAGATAACAGTCGCAACCGGAAAGAGTCAACCCGCAAGACAAAAAGCTCCCTAAATCCAGTCTTTCCACCAGTACCAGGCCAGGCCCAGGTACTCGTGAATCACGGCATGCCACTGCTCGCTGCGGTCGCCGTTGGCCGGGTCGAAAAAGACCGATTGCCGGATAGGCGCCAGGCGGATGCTGTCGGGCTGAATGCCGGTAGCGGCCCTTTCGCGGAGCAGACGGTTGAAGACCAGACGGGAGCGCAGGGCGTTCACTGTACCGGTGACCACCAGGGCGCTTCGGCAGCCCAGCGAGTCCATCAGGGCCAGGCAGTTGGCCGCGTTGCCGTAATTGTTAGCCGAGGTGGTCTCGAGGATTATATCCTGCGGCGGGACACTGTCGGCCACGGCGATCCGGAACATGTTTTCAACATCCCGGCTGGTGTTCTGCTGGTAGCCGCTGGAGAAAATAATCCGCGGGGCCAGGCCCTTCCGGTACAGAGCGGCCGCCGATGCGGCCCGCTCGAAAGTGGAGCTGCCGGGACGGCCGGTCTCACCCACGCCTCCGCCGAAGACCAGGATCACATCCGATTTCACCGGGGGGGCGGCCAGCGACAGCGGCCGGCCCAGCCAATAGACCAGAGGCGAAATGTAGACTGCGGCGTAGAGGAACAGCAGGAGTGCGGCTGCCAGCACAAGACGCCGCCGCGCGGCGCCGAGCAGGACGCGCAGATTCTGGCGCCAGCCCTGGCCTGAACTGGAACGCAGCTCCGCCAGGCGTTCCCCGATCAGCTCGCACATCCGATCGATCCGCTCCGGCCAGGCGTTGAGACGCGCCAGCTCGTGACGGCGACGACGCGTGACCGACTCCTCCTGAGTGTCCAGGACTGCCAGGCGCTCGCGCACCGCGCGGGCCATGCTTTCCGCGTCCGGGCACAGTTCGAGCATTCCGGGGTTTTCCTGCGCGAATAGTCCGGCCTCCCGGATCGGAGTCGAAAGCACCGGCAGTCCCATGGCCAGATACTCGTTCAGCTTGGTCGGATAGACATTGTCCGTATAGGGGGTGCGCAGGTACGGCACCAGTCCGAGCGTAAACCGTTTCAGGTAATGGGGCAGCTCGGAGTGCGGCTTGCCGCCCAGAAGGTGAATATTGGGCTCGGCCCGGAGCCTGTCGGCCGGCTCCTGCTCCGGGCCGACCAGCACCAGGTGGTAATCCGGAAGACGGCGGGCCAGCTCGATCAGAAGCTCCTGGTCCACCCAGCGGTGAATCCCGCCCACGTAGCCGAGGATCGGCCCCTCCAGGCCGCGCATGTCCTCAGGCACCGGGGCTGCGCTGTCCTCGCGCACCCTGGCGAACGGCTCATAGTCCACGGTGAACGGGAACTTGTATACCTGAGCGTTGTGACGGCTGCAATGCTCGCGCAGCTTCTCGCTGGTCACGAAAACCAGGTCGGCCCGGCGGAGCATCTCCTCCTCGGGTCCCCTGATACGGGAGGCCGCGGCCGAGCTGTCAGCGAAGCTGTCGATACAGTAGTAAACCACCAGACGCGGCTCCAGGGCCGCGGTCACCTCGCGGGTCAGGGTGCTGGGCAGGAATGACCAGACCAGGGGCCGGGAAAAACGCACCGAGCGGCACCAGGAACGGATCACGCGCAGCATCAGCACCCGGTTCAGCCAGCGTGCCGCCCTGGAATAGGGAAACGGCAGCAGCAGCGGGCTGAAAACGAACAGGTTCTCCTCCACCTGGCGGATGCCTTTGTAACCGCGTCGCCAGTTGCGCAACCGGGACAACAGGCGGTTGTAGTCCCCCAGACGGGGTGCACGCACCCCGGTGTTCTCCACGAACAGCACCCGGTTGCCGGCAGCGGCCAGCGAGTGCATGATCTGCTGGTGGCCCTGCCAGTTGAAATCCCAGTCGATCGAGGAGAAACAGATTATGTCCTCATCGTGCAGCATGCTCGCAACCGTTGTCCTCTTTGAGACCTCTCCGCAGGAGGGGTCTGGTCATGCGCCTGGACCACCCTCGACCGGGGGATTGCCCCGCTCGAAGATGACCCGTAACAGGGCGCGTCGCACTCTTTTAAAAAGAAAACCGGCAAGACGGCCACACCAGCCGGCAGCCGTCACGATAGTCCAGATCAACCCGTTCCGCTGACGGAACCGCCCCTGGCTGGCCGCGATCAGGGCCGCCGCCAACACCGCGATCACCGGCCCCGCGCTCCAGGGTGCCAGCCAAGAAATGTTGGGTCCGAGAGCGCTCAGGGCGAGACGGACCAGGCTGAACAGCACCAGGAATAGCACAAGGAAATGGATCGCGGATAACCGTCTCAGATAATTGCCACTTCCGGTCATAAACCCGTACAGCCTGGAATTTCTGTATGCCCGGATATCGCCCTCAGCCAGGCGGAGCACCCGTCCGTACATGCGGCGGATTGCGTCAACCAGAAACCTGATCCCCTTGGAACTCTCTATCAGGACAAACAGCGGAGTGCGGTCTTGGGCCAGGTGGTCCTCCACCAGCAGCAGCCCAAGAAGGCGGCTGCCGCGGGCGATCTGGCCGGGCAGCTGCACACCACGTCCCCAAAGCCTTACGGCCAGGCTTCCGCTTTTTGCGGCCCGCCAGCAGCGGCAGGTGCAGGAGTGTTCGACGATCATCCTAAAAATCCTCGATCTTCCCGTTCAGATTGAATCTGGAGGCCTGGAAAGTTATCGGGGAACCGATTATCACGCGGTTGCCCCGGAAATAGCAGAGTTCGCCGTTTTTAACCACTTTCATCCGGATACTGCATGTCAGGTTGCGTGAAGTCGGGCTATCGAAAGAGGATATGCCGTTCTGTCCGACAAACATGACCTGTGACGGCTTGTCACTCAGCACTTTCTCCAGCTCCAGGTCCACATTCAACATGTCGTTTGTATCCTGTAGCCCGGGTGAAACCAGGGCCGCGATGCCCGTTTCGACCGGGCCGAACTGGACCCGGGCTGTAATCCAGACCGTTTGATCGGCTGCGGACTTGGGCAAGGTGATGGTTTCGTTCTGCCAGATCCGGACTGGCAGGGTCTCGGAAAACAGGCTGAACGAAAGGTTTGTCTTGGGATCGATCAGTTGATCGCCTGCGTAGAGGCTGCCCCCCCGCATCTGGTAGAACAACTCGGCGCGGGCCAGGATCCGCTGATAACGCTTGCCTATCTCCGTGGAGGCCCCCATGCTGCCAAAACCAGCCGTCGGGACTTCGGCTGGCGCCCGGTCGAGAATCGCCGTTATCTGTCCAACCTGCTTGCGGCTGGCGGGATCGAGCAGGGCTGCTCCCGGTTGCAGGTTGTCGGCGAAACGATTCTCGACAATGGTGAACAGGAGGTTAAGACTCAGCTTATCTCCGGCGTTGCCGGGCCCGAGTGCGTTTCCGTAAACCTCCTGGCCCGCGAATTCGAACCTCAGTATTGAGTTGGGTTCAAGCGACTGGCCACCCCAACTCAGCCGTCCGTTTTTCAGTTCACACAGCAGGCGCAGTCTGACCCGTAGGTTGGAGGGAGAGCGCGACCCGTCCGGAGCAGTCAGGATCCAGGCTGTGGGTTCCTCGCCCAGAACCTGCAACACTTCGGCCATCACCCGATCCTTGTCGTCGCTCTGACGCGCCCCGGCTTTTATCGCGGCCCGCTGCTCGGTCGTATAAACCAGAAGAAGGAAATCCATCTCCCAGAAAAGTTGGTTCGAAGCCAGCTGGGGTTTCAATGTCCCCTGCCCGGTCATCCATACCTCAGCCGGTCCGGCCGGGGTTTCAAGCACGATCCGGCTTCCCTGCGCCAGACTGCGCTGTAAATCTCCCAGTCCGGAGAAAGGAACATAAAACTTCAGGCTGGCCAGAGAGGCCGCGCCGTGGGGCATGTAATTGACGATCAACTGTTTCGCTTCTGACAGGTTTACCGGAACCAGACGTTCGACCTGCGCGCTGAACCGGCCGCTGGAATCGCGGTACTCGGCCTCGGGTTTGAGCTTCGAGGCGACAGATGCGGAGACGAGCGCCTGGGCTTCTATCTGCCAGTATTTCTCCCTCTCTTCTGTCGCCTGTGGCTCGGCCAAAGTAAGGATCTTGTCCTCCGGCTGGACCAGCACCACGGAGGTGCGGCGGAAATTGTCCTGAAGAGTCAGCTCCAGCTCAACCCGATAGCGTCCCGGCGCCATGCTGGGCATAGTCTTGAAATAGATGTGGTCCCTGGCCGCAAGATGTAGTTCCCCTGAATACTGGTATGTCTCCCCTTGGAAATCCACCGGAATCAACCTCACCTGGCAGACCACGATGAATTTCGTGTTCTTGATCTGCACGTCGATCTCGGGGTTTTGCCCAAACAGAACATTGTCCGGAGTGACCGAAACGATCTCGACTTTTGTCTGGCGCACGGCGATCAGGGCGGCACTGCCCAGGTACAGGATCACCAGCAGGGCTGCCAGGACAAACAGGTCGAAAACATTGATCAACCCAAAGAGACGGCCTTTTTCGTCGATTATCATTCATCCGCTCCTGTGGAGTCGTTCCGGTTGGGGCAGGACTGGCCTGCCGGGCCACCACGGAAAGGCTGAGCCGCCCGGGCGCCGGTCTGGGGGCTGGCTTCGCCGGCGGCCTCGAGCAACGTATCGAGAAGCAGCGGGAACACGTGCTCCACGCTGTAAAATTGTTCCACCTTTACCCGTGCCCTGCCACCGGTCTGTAAGCGCAGTTCCCGATCCTCGATCAGGCGGGCCAGGGTCGCCTCCCACTGCGGTGGGTCCTGCGGCAGGAACCCATCCACCCCGTCCTCGATCAGGCTCCGGTTCATCCCCACCGGGCTGCAGACCGCTGGGATGCCCACCGCCATGTACTCGATGGCCTTGAACGCGCACTTGCCGCGGGTCCATTCGTCATCCGGCATGGGCATCAGGCCGATATCGAACTCCTGCAAATCCCGGACCTCGCTCTCCAGGCTCCAGGGATGGCAGCTCAAGCCGGGCAGCGGCTCACCGGCCAAGGTCGCCCCGACCACCCGGAACTCGATTTGTCCCGGATAACGCTCCAGGAGCCTACGCATGACCGGGAGCAGCGGCTCCAGGTAGCGGACTGTGGTGGGGCTGCCGATCCAGCCTATCACCAGCGGTCCTTTCCTGTCCAGTCCGTTTTCCCGCGGGCGGAACACCGAGGTGTCCACCACCGTGGGCGTGACACGCACCCGGTCTGCCCCGGCGCGGCGGGCGTATTCGGCCAGGTATTCGTTGCCAGCCAGGGTGATCCGGGCCAGACGGACTATCGAGGCCACCTTGCCCGGGCATTTCAGCCGGGCGAACAGACGGTTCGAGTCGGCCACGTTGGGCAGGAACATGGCATCGTCGAAATCGTACACATAGGGCCGTCCGGTCAGCCGCAGCAGACGCTCGAACCAGGCCGGACCCACTGGGAACGCCTCGCGGTGGATCAACACCAGGTCGCTGCCCAGGGCCCGGAACAGATCCAGCCCGCGGTTGAACGCGCAGACCAGCCCGTGGAACAGCTTGGCCGCCAGGTGCCTCCGGCGGTAGAGGATGCGCCAGAGGCGTTCGCTGTAGAACGGACGGATACGGCAGCGCACTCCGGCCGCCTCGAGTCGGGGGACAAACTGGTTCACCCGGAAACGGTTGCTCGCCCCCTGCGGCGGATATGGCACCAGAAAAAGCGCTTTCATCCTGCGGCGCGGCCCTTTCGTCTCAGAGTTCACCGTAAAGCTCGAGGTAAGTTTGCCCGGCCCGTTCCAGCGAAAAAAGGTTTTCCGCCAGCGCCCGGCAGCGCAGCCGCAAGCCGGGGTCGGCCAGGAGCGTTGGAATGCTCTCCAGCGCCCGATGGAAAGAGTCCGGGCTCAAATCCTCCAGCACCAGACCCACCCTGCCCGTCTCAACGTGCGTGTCGTGGTCGCCTATTCCGGAGTTGATCAGCACCGGCACGCCGCAGGCCATCGACTCGCCGAACTTGGTGGCGCAGGAGGCCTGCTTGGAAAAACTGGGCCGGATGAAAAAGATTGAAAAGTCCGCCCGGGCCAGTGCGGCGGGTACGCTCTCACGGGGCAGGGGCCCCAGCGAGACCCGCGCCGCGGCCTGAGGGGTCAGGCCGGATTCGGCCACGGCCGCTTTCAACTCGTCTTCCGGCGCGCCGGAAATGAACCGGAACCCGCTTTCAGGGTATTTTTCCAGCAGGGCGCCGAAAAAGCGCAGCATTTCGACCGGCAGATACCATGTACCCAGGCTGCCCAGGTAGACCAGGTTCAGGCCGCGGCGCTCCGCCATCGCAGGGAGCGGCATCTCGTCCGGCCGGAAAAGCTCCAGGTCGGTGCAGGTCGGGATCACTGCCACAGGCACTCTGCTCCGTCCTGGAGGCAGAAGGGTGCGCACAAGAGCCGCCCCGCGTTCGCTCAGCACCACCACGGCATCTGCCCGGCCCAGGAACACGCTCTCAAGGCGCTTGAACAGACGGTACATCGCGCCGCCGGCGTGCCAGGCGCCGCCCTCTACTTTTTCATCCGCCCAGAAACCGCGCATGTCGAACAGGAACCGTCGCCGCGGGAACGCGATTATCGGCAGGGCGATCAGCGCGGCGATGTAGCTTCGCACGTGCACTGTGTCCGCCCGCAGGAGCAGCGCGAGCCAGAGGCCCACAATCACCCCGCGCAGGATATCCCAGGCCGTGGCCGGTGCGGCCGGGCGGCTGTGGTAACGCAGGGCGGTCCAGGCCACACCGCAGGCTGCCAGCTCGGAGCGGGTTCGCGCCACGGTCAGCCGGTCCAGGCGCTCCGGCTTTTCGAAGCTGAGCACGCGCATACGCACCCCGGCCCGTCCCAGCCAGCGCAGGTAGGGCTGCACCTGGGACTGTCCCAGCGGGTCCAGCAGCCCGTCATAGGTGATGTACAGCACGCGGTGGTTCATCGCCGCCCATCGACAAAGGCCCGCAGCCAGAGCTCGAACATCAGCAGTATCCACAGGTGGTGGCCCAGGTCGCGCTCACCGCGCTGGTGGGTCGCCACCAGACGTTCCACCGCCTCCGGGTTGAAATACCCGCGCGAGGTTGCAGTGGGACCGAGCAGGTGGTCGCGCAGGAAATCGCGCATCTCACCGCGGAACCAGGCGCCGATCGGCACGGCGAAGCCCCACTTGGGCTTGCTCAGGATCCGGTCCGGCAGCCAGGGGGCCACGGCCTCCTTGAGGATCGATTTCAGGCCGCGGCCGCGCACCTTGTACTCGGAGGGCAGCCGAGCGGCGTATTCCATCAGCTTGTGGTCGAGGAACGGGCTGCGTCCCTCAAGCGACACGGCCATGGTGGCGATATCCACCTTGACCAGCAGGTCGTTGGGCAGGTAGAAATTGACATCCGTCCGCAGCGCGGCGTCCACGTCATCCAGTCCCGCCTGGCCTTCGAACAGGGCCTCCACCTGGTGCACCGAGTTAAGCTCGCCCACCGTGGCACGCAGGCCGGGACTAAGAAGGCCGTGCTTGTCCGCCTCGCCGAAGAACCCCACCCAGTGGGTGTAGCGCTCGGACGGGGGAAGGTCGGCGGCTGTGGCGAACCTCTTTATCTTGTTGAACAGGCTGTGGTAGTTTTTCCCGCCCGGCAGGGCGGTGAGCGGCCGGATGAGGCCCGCGCGCATCGACGGCGGCAGTGACCAGATCCGTCCGGCCACGCGGTTGGCCCAGTGACGGCGGTAACCGGAGAAAGACTCGTCCCCGCCATCCCCGTTAAGCGCCACGGTGACAAAGTCGCGGGTCATTTTCGAAAGATAGTAGGTCGGGATCGCGCTGCTGTCGGCGTACGGTTCGCCGTAGTGCTCCACCAGCGCGGGCAGCACCTCCAGGGCGTTGGGCCGCACGGTGAACACGTGGTGCTCGGTGCCGTAGTAATGGGCCACTATCCGGGCGAACGGCAGCTCGTTGAACTTCTTCTCCTCGAACCCGATCGAGAACGTGCGCACCTTGCCGTTGCCGGCGCGGCTCATCGCCGCCACCACGGCGCTGGAGTCGATCCCGCCCGAGAGGAACGCCCCCAGGGGTACATCCGAAATCAGGCGCAGGCGCACGGCCTCCAGAAGCAGCTCGCGTATCTGCTCGCAGGCCTCCGCGCGGCTCACTTTCAGCTTGGGGCCGTACTGAAGGTCCCAGTAGCGGTGCAGTGTGGCCTCGCCGCCCTGGTAGAGCAGGTAGTGCGCGGGCGGGAGCTTGCGCACCCCGCGCAGGGCGGTGAGCGGCGCGGGCACGCACATGAAAGTCAGGTAGTGGTAGATCGCACTCCAGTCGATCTCGCGCCCGATCCGGCTGTCCTCGAGAAGGGCGGCCAGCTCTGAGGCGAAACTCAGACGGCCGTCCTGCTCGTAAAACACCAGCGGTTTCTTGCCCACCCGGTCGCGGGCCAGGAACGCTACCCCTTTGCGCTCATCCCAGAGGGCGAACGCGAACATTCCGCGCAGGCGCTCCACTGTCCCCTGCGGGCCGAAACTTTCGTACAGGTGCAGGATCGCCTCGCCGTCCGACACGGTGGCGAAACGGTGGCCAAGGGCCTCGAGTTCGGGACGCAGTTCCTTGAAATTGTAGATCTCGCCGTTGAACACCAGTTGCAGCGATCCGTCCTCGTTGGACAGCGGCTGGTGCCCGCCGGACAGGTCGATGATGCTCAGGCGGCGGAACGCCAGACCCGCCGACACCGGCGCGCCGGTGTCCTGGCCCTGGGCGCGCCCGTTGCGGTAGAAACCGTCGTCATCCGGCCCGCGGTGCACCATCCGGTCGGCGATGGCCTTGAGGAGCGGCAGCTCCACCGGCCGTCCCCGGCTGTCTATCACTCCGGCTATGCCGCACACGGCGCACCTCCAGTCTGAATTGTCCGGCCCAGCGCCGGCGCCGTCCTCAACGGAAGAACCGGTAGAGGAACAGGTAATAGATCGCCCGCACCCCATCACGCCAGCCGATTTTCTTACCCTCGTCCGTGGTGCGCGGGTTGTACGAGATGGGAACTTCCTCGATCCGGTAGCCGTTTTTCAGGAACTGGGCCGTAATCTCCGGCTCCACCTCGAACCCGATGCAGCGCAGGCGGAGACGCGCGGCCACCTCGCGGCGGAACATCTTGTAGGCGGTCTCCATGTCGGTCAGACGGCAGCCGTAGAGGATATTGGTAAGAAGGGTGAGAAAACGGTTGGCCAGACGGGTGATCAGGCGGATGTTCCGGTTCTCGCCCAGGAAACGCGAGCCGTAGACCACATCCGCCCCGGCCGCGATTTTTTCGAGCAGACGGCTGTACTCGCGCGGGTCCAGTTCCGTGTCGGCGTCCTGGATCACGATAACCTCGCCCGTGACATAGGTCAGACCGATCCGGATCGCGGCACCCTTGCCGAAATTGACCGGCGACAGGTGCACGCGTGTGATCATGTCCTGCTTGCGGCGGATCGCCTCCACAGTCCCGTCCGTGGACCCGTCGTCCACCACGATGATCTCTTTTTCCAGCGGCACCGCGCTGACTTCGTCGATCACCTGCTCGATTGTTCCGCGCTCGTTGAAGACCGGTATTATTACCGACAGTTTCATTTCCGCTCCACGGCCGGGCTCTGTCCCGGCGTGACACCGCCTGTTGAGGTATCCGGCGTGCGGCCGCACGCGGCGGCATTTTGCAGGGCCGTCAGGAATTGTCCGCTTGTCACGTTGTAATCATAGACCGTCTCGGCGCGCTTTCGTCCAGCCGCGCCCAGGCTGTCGCAAAGGGCCGGATCGGCGGCCAGGCGGGCCAGGTGGCGGCTCCAGTCGCCGCTTTGCGCGGCGAAAAACCCGCACACACCAGCCTCGACCACCTCCAGGTTCGCCCCGACCGGGCTGGCCAGACAGGGAACAGCCGCGGCCATGTACTGAATAAGTTTATAACCGCCCTTGCCGCGGCACCAGGGGTCATCGGGCAGGGGCATGATCCCGGCATCCATCTGCGCGGGCAGGTCCCGGTCGTTTTCGGCGGACCAGGGCTCGAACCGCACCCGCGACTTGAGCGCCCCGGTGTCGAACGGCCGCGCCCCCACGAACAGGAACCGCGCCCGCGGGCAACCGGCGGCGAAAGCGGCAAGCTCGGGCCAGATTGCCTCCAGATAGCCAGTTGTGGCCGGCGAGCCGATCCAGCCCACGGTAAATGACGATTCCCCTGTGCCACCCGCTGGCCGTCGGGCGACCGCGGCGCAGTCCACCGGGCTGGGGATCACTGTCACCCGCTCGGGGGCGGCCCCTCGACGGATCGCCTCAGCCGCGGCGAACCGGCTTACGGCGATCACAAGCGAGGCGGCGCGGACCACGGCCCGGAAGCGCATCTCACGCTCGGCGCGTCCCAGATAGACCGCATCGTCGAAATCGTAGATCAACGGCGTTTTCAGCCCGGCCAGACGGGCGATTGTCCCGGGAGGGGGCAGCACCCGCTGGATAAACAGCACATCCGAGCGCCGCGCCGCGCCGCGCAGGCTGCTCCAGGCGGCCACTTGGCGGAGTTTTTCCGCGGCTCTGAGCGGCGGGCACGGCTTTTTCCCGTCCACCAAGGCGCGGCAGGCGGCCTCGCCGGTAAAACTGACCGCGCGCACATGGAGGTCCGCTATCGTGTCCAGACGCTCCAGGTGGTTGTAGACCCGGATCCGGCTGGCCGGCGAGGTGCGTGTGCCCTCTGTCAGGAAAAAGGCCCTCATCTTTGAGTTGCTTTCAGCCCGGCCAGTTCGTTATAAATCCCGCTGTAGCGCTCGGCAAAAGAGTTCAGGCCGAAACCCTCGCGCGCCGTGCTCAGGCAGGCTGCGCGCAGGCTATCGCGACGGCGCTCCAGGCTGCGATGAAGCTCATCCGGGTCACGGGTGGCGTCCAGCGCCTCGCCCACGCCAAGCTCGGCGGTCAGGCGCACCAGCTCGCTGTTGGCTGGATGGACCAGGATCGGCAGGCCCAGGGCCAGGTACTCCGAGAACTTGAGCGGCAGGAATGTCTCGCTGGTCTTGAAATCGGCCAGGGCCAGAAGCGACCAGTCCGCCGCGTTCAGATAGCGCGGCACCGACTCCGTGTTCACCCCTATGCACTCCCAGTCCAGACCGCGGTGCAGCCCGGACTCCTGCAGCGAGCCAGCCAGCGGGGCGATCCGCTTGTCATCCGAGGGGCTGAGCAGCAGGAAAAAACTGTCCGGCCCGAACACCGAAAAGAACACTCCCACGCACTCGGCGATCCGCGCGGCCGGGTAGCGCCCGCCCAGGGTGCCGCAGAACACCAGCACGCAGCGCCCCTCGATGCCCAGTTCGGCGCGCAGGGACCCGCGCAGGCCCTCATCCGGCCTGAACCGCTCCAGGTCCACGAAATTGGGGATCGTGTCGACCGCAAGGCCGGGGTTTTCGCCCACCACGCGGGCGGTCATGGCCGGCGAGACCGAGACCACGCGGTCTGACTCGTGCAGCATCCGCCTCTCCAGGGCTTTCCAGGCTTTGAAAGGCCCGCTGCCCTCGCTCCACTGGCCGTTTACCAGCCCCTGCTCCGGCAGGAGGGTGCGCAGGTCGAAAATAACTTTGTAGCCCGCACCGCTCAGTTTACGCGCGGCCAGGGCCAGGCGCGCGGCATAGTAGTAGCGGCAGTGCACGATATCCGGCCGGGACAGCCGCACCTGCCGCAGGAACGCGGGCAGGCTGGACAGGACAAACCAGCGCAGCAGTCCGGTGCGCATGTTGAAAAAGGCCGAGGGCACGAAAGAGCGCCGCACCGCCAGCTCGATACCCTCCGCGGCCAGCGACTCTTTCAGCGCGGCCAGGGCCTTGCGGTGACGGCGGAAATTGCTGTACACGCCCCGGCGGGTGACCTCCAGCCAGGGCAGAAGCACCAGCAGGGTCACCTTGGCCCCCCCGGTGCGGCTTACCGCAGCCAGCATGCGCCGGACCTGGTTTTCGAAGATCGCGTTATCCAGCACGTTTTCCAGCGCGATCAGGTAGAGCACTCTGGGCATGCGGCTCTCTCAGCCTTTCCTTCCGGCGAGACCGGTACATTCGGAATACAACTGATAATCCTCTTGAAGGAGCGTGGTGCACCGTGCCTTTTCTTACACACCCCGTCCCGATTTCATCGGGACACCCCTCTTTTTAGAGGGGATTTTTACCACGCCCCCCGTTTGCCGTAATTACCTCCCCCTTTGAAAAAGGGGGACCGAGGGGGATTTAATCTGATAGACCGGGCGCGGCGCGCCGTGCCCCAGCAACTGCTTGATTCACTTTCAATCTTTTTCCTTGTCCGGCCGCACCGCGAGCCCCTGCCGCGTGTAGGCCCGTCCGCAGGCGCTGCAGGAGCAGGATTCGCTCTCATCCGGGCCCAGGCCCAACGGCAGGCGCACGCCGCAGACACACATCCAGCCCTGCAGACGGGCGGGCACCCCGAACACCAGCGCGTAGTCCGGCACATCCCTGGTGACCAGCGAGGCCGCCCCGACAAAGGCGTGACGGCCCACCGTGTTACCGCAGACCACCGTGGCGTTGGCCCCGATAGTCGCGCCCTCGCGCACACGGGTGGTCATGTACTCGTCCTTGCGCGGGGTGTGGCTGCGCGGGTTGATCACATTGGTGAACACCATGCTCGGGCCGCAGAAAACGTAGTCCTCCAGGATCACACGGTCGTAGACCGAGACGTTGTTCTGGATTCGCACCCCGTTGCCCACCACCGCGGTGGAGTGCACCACCACGTTCTGGCCCAGGTTGCACTTCTCGCCGATCCGGGCCCCGGGCATCACGTGGCAGAAATGCCAGATTTTCGTGCCTGCGCCGATCACCGCCCCGTCATCGACGTAGGCGCTCTCGTGGGCGAAATAGGGCTTGTCCTTCGCGTCCGCCTGGCTCATTCGTCACTCCTGAAGGTTAAGGGTGCAGTCAGCACCGGCTGTTCTCAATTTCTGGCCCCGGAATCGACCAGCCGCTCGGCGGGCGGCGCGGTAAGACGGTTGCTGCGGCGCTCCAGCTCGTCCAGGATGCGCTCGGCCACGCGGCCGTCCCAGAACTCCAGCTCGCCGCCGGCTTTCCAGTCGCCGTCCAGTATCCGCCGCGCCTGCGCATACAGCTTTTCGCCGTCGTGCCCGATCAGCAGGTTGGTGCCGAACTCCACTGTTTCGGGACGTTCGGTGTTCTCGCGCAGGGTCAGGCAGGGAATTTTAAGGTAAGTGGTCTCCTCCTGGATGCCGCCCGAGTCCGAGATCACCAGCCGGGACGAGCGCATCAGGCTGAGGAAATCCAGGTAGCCCTGCGGCTCGGTCAGCACCACCCCCGGCTCTCGCTCCAGGTGCTCGAACAGGCCGAACGCGGCCAGGGTGCCGCGGGTGCGCGGGTGGATCGGGAACACCACGGGCAGCTCGCGGGAAATTCGGCAGAGGGTATCGATGATCCCGGTCAGCTTGGCCGCGTCATCAACATTGCCCGGGCGATGCAGGGTGACCAGGCCGTAGCCGCCGCGGGCGAGGCCCAGGCGTTCCGGGGTGTCGCGGCCCTCGGCCCGGCCCAGGAAATGGATCAGGGTGTCGATCATGATATTACCCACCAGGCAGATACGCTCCGGGGGCACGCCCTCGGCCAGGAGGTTGCGGTCGGCCAGGCGGCTGGTGGTGAACAGGACCTCGCTCAGGCAGTCGGTGACCATGCGGTTGATTTCCTCGGGCATGCGGCGGTCGCGGCTGCGCAGACCGGCCTCCACATGGGCCGTGGGCACGTGCAGCTTGGCAGCCACCAGAGCCGCGGCCAGGGTGGAATTGACATCCCCCACCACCAGCACCAGGTCGGCCGGGTCCTCGACCAGCACTTTCTCCAGGGCGACCATGATCCGGGCGGTCTGCTCGGCGTGGCTGCCGCTTCCCACCCCCAGATGGATGTCCGGCTCGCGGATGTCCAGCTCCTGGAAAAACACCTCGTTCATGTTCTTGTCGTAGTGCTGGCCGGTGTGGACCAGACGGAACTCGAAACTGTCGGGTCGCTGTGCTGCGGCCCAGAGCAGGGGGGCGATTTTCATGAAATTGGGCCGCGCGCCCACTACCGCCACAACTTTAAGCCTCTGCATCGACAGCGCTCTCCTGTTCGTGAATGCGCCGGTGCGCCGGGGATTGCCCCAGCACGTGGTGATAAACAGCCTCGATCCGTCCGGCGACCTGCCCATATTCGTAGGCCGCCGCCGAGCGGCTGATGAAATCTCTGTCCCAGGTCTGAATCAGGGCCGCCTGGAGCGTCGCCGCCAGGGCTTTGGGGTCGCGCGACGGGCAGAGACGGCCCAGGCGGCTGTCTGTCACCAACTCGTTGATCCCGCCGATATCGGTCCCCACTACCGGCGCTCCGCAGGCCAGGGCCTCGGTCACCACGCAGGGCCAGCCCTCGCGCCAGCTGGGCAGGCAGAAAAGGTCGCAGGCGCGCAGCATCGCGGCCACACGCTCGGGCGGCACCAAGCCGCAGAACTCGACTTGCCCTGCCAGGCCCAGGCTGTCCAGACTGGCCCCGAGCGAGTCGCCATAGGCAGTGGGCCGTCCCGCCGCCACGCAACGGAAACCCTCCGGCAGAGCGCCCGAGCTCTTCAGAATGCCCAGGGCCGCCACCAGATCGCCTATCCCCTTGGTCTCGAACAGGTTGCCCACGTAGAGCAGCACCCTGCCGTCCTGGTCCCAGCCCAGGGAGTCCCGCTCCGACTCACGGTCGCCGGGGTGGAACAGGGCGGAGTCGAAGCCGTTGGGGATCCAGTGGACCCGCTCGCGCGGCACACCCAGGGATTCCACCCGGGCGGCCAGGTCGCGGCTGACACAGATCACGGAGTCCGCGCCGCGCAGCACTTTCACGGTTGCCGTGGCGATCCGCTCCTCGGCCCGGCGCTCGTCGCTTTCGAACAGCCAGTTGATATCCGTGCCGTAGACCGTGACCACCAGCGGCAGGCCGTATTTTCTTTTCAGCGCCAGGCCGCTCAGGCCCAGGTCGTAGACACTGTGGCAGTGGACCAGGTCGAATTCCCTGGGACTCAGCGCGCGGCTCAGGGCCAGGCTTTTGAGTCCGGGATAGAAGCGCGGGACAAACGGGTAGCGCACGGTCTGCACCCGGATCTGTCCGGCCTCGCCCTGCCGCGGCGCCGGGAAACGCAGCGCCAGGCCGCGCAGACCATAGAGGCCGGTCACCGCGCGGCTGAGGAACGGCACGAGCAGCGGGTGCACCAGGTTATGACGAGCGGCCAGCCGGTTCATCGCATTGAAAACGAAGCTGTTTTTCTGCCGGAAAAAGGAGTCCGGGTCCGCCGGGTTGGGCAGGGAGTCGACCAGCAACAGAACGTTGAGCCTATCGGTCATCCGTCTTTCTCCCAGATGGAACTCCAGCTTCGCTCCGGGCGGCCCGGAAGCGCCCCGCTGCAATATAAAACCATTGTCCGGTAAATGACAGAACTGTCAGGGAAAAACTTGCCTTCCGGCTGCTGAGCGCGCGGGACACGCTGCGCGGTCCGCTGGGAACAATTATGTTCTCCTGGTTACGGCCAAGAGAAGAAAACAAGCCTTTCGGGCACGGAATGCCGTGCCCCTGCATCTGAAATTATCTGCCGTGCTTACTCCCACTCACTCGAAGCGGAACGTGCGCCAGGGCCCGGCCAGCTCAGGGTGCCCCTTGGGCACCACCCGGAACGTCCAGGGGTTGTAGAGCGGAAAGGCTCGCCAGAACAGACGGTTGAAGGGGCCGAAAGTCTGCCCCGCGCCGCGCACCGGGAAACTTCCCTCCAGGTGATACTTGCCCTCGCCCACCCGGTATTCGAGAATATAGTCCGCCGCAGCGGGGCCGCTCCAGCGCACTGGAACCGCGCCCTGGTGCAACTCCCAGCTTACGCTCTGCCCCTCGGCCGGAAATGCCACCACCGGCGCGCTTTGCCCGAGGAACGGGTCTCCGCCCGAGGCCAGGCCGCTGTCCGGCGTGGACAGGACCGCCTCGCGAAGACGGGCGCTCTCCAGGATATGTGCGCTCAACAGGCCCTGCAGGCGCAGAAGTTCCTCCGGCTGGGAGCCGGCTAAATCTTTGTGCTCGCCCGGGTCAGCGTTCAAGTCGAACAGCTCGTAGCGCGGGGACGCGCCGGGTGAGGTGCGCTGGATCATTTTCCAGCCGTCGCTGAGCACCGAGCGCAGCCAGTCCGGCTGGGTCGAGTCCGGGCACTGGTAGCCGCAGACACTGCACTCGCAGAAAACGGCCGTACGGGTGGGAGTGGTCCCGCCTTTCAACAGGCTGAGGAACGAGACCCCCTGCTGCGGCGCGGCCGGGGCCAAGCCTATAAGCTCGAACAGGGTCGGCATCAGGTCCACCCCCTGCACCGGCGCACTCACCCGTGTTCCCTGGGGGATATGCCCGGGCCAGCTAACTATCAGCGGGATACGGATCAGCTCCTCGTACAGGGTGCCATCCAGGCTGGTCGAGGCGTGCCCGATCCAGCCGTGGTCGAACTGCTCCTCACCGTGGTCGGCCGATATTATCACGATGGTGTTACGGCGCAGGCCAAGGCTGTCCAGGGCGCGGAACACCGCGCTCAATTCCTCGTCCTGGGCCGCCACCTCGGCGTCGTACAGGCCGCGGATGATCTCACGGTCGCGTGGGCCGAACCGGTACTCGCCCCGGCGCAGCAGGACATTGGCCCGCGCCGCCTCCACCGCTCGGTCGCCCCGCTTGAGGCCGGGAAGGTAGCGCTGAAGGTACTTGTCCGGCGGGCTGTAGGGAAGGTGCGGCCCGTGGTAGTGGTACCAGGCGAAAAAGGTGGTGTCGCGCTCCAGGGCCAGGAACTGCGCCAGGTCGCGGCAGTCGTAAGGTGTGAACCCCAGGTGGGTGTAATTGGGCATTGGGAACAGGTAGTTGATCTCGGGCACCAGGTAGCCCGCCGCGCGCAGGCGCTCCAGGGTGGTGACCAGTGGCTCGGGGATGCTCAGACCCCGCCGCTCCACTCCGTGCACGGAGGGGTAGAGGCCGGTGAGAAGGCTCACCAGCGAGGGATTGGTCCAGGAGGCGCTGGAGTAGGCCCGCTCGAAGGTCACCCCGCGCGCGGCCAGCGAGTCGATCACCGGGGTGTGGGCCCGCCTGTAGCCGTAGCAGCCCAGACGGTCGGGACGGAAACTGTCCACCGTGATGAGCACGAT
>CAYLSM010000007.1:3758-10004 GCA_964386505.1 uncultured Gemmatimonadales bacterium | reverse complement strand
CCAGCCGTCCGGCCCCGTACCAGCCGCGGGCGAAACCCGGCTGGAGCGTGGTCAGGCGCTCGGTGGCGGCGAGGGCGGCGCGCTTGTCCCCGGCCTCGAACAGAAGCTGGGCCAGGGAGGGCAGCGGGTTGGGGTCGGCGGGATACAGACGGGCCCAGTCCTGCAGCTCTTTCAGCTCGAAATCCTTGCGCCCGGCTTTGTTACCAGCCAGGGCCGCATTCTCGAAATATTGGGCCTGGATCGGCTTGTCCGGCAGGGCCTTGCACAGGCCCGCGGCCAGGGCGGCTGGGAGAAGGAGCGCCGCCGCCATGGCCCAGCGATGTTCACGCAGGGACCGCACCAGCGCGGCCAGGGCCGCCCCGGTGAACAGGATTGTCACCGGCCAGAGCGGCAGGCGGAACCGGCTGGTCACGAAAAAAGCCACCAGCGAGGCGCCGAAAAGGACTGCATAGGCGTAGAGCGGGAGCAACTCCCGCCACTTACGGCGGGTGAGCCACACGCCGGCCAGGCCGAAAGCCAGGAAAAAGCCCCAGGACAGCAGCGGCACGTGCAGCCAGCGGCTGTAACGGCTGAAATGGTAGAAATTCATGTTGTTCGGCTCTTCGTAATCCGAGAGCAGCTTGCCCAGTTTCATCGTCTCCAGGCGCATGAAAGCGGCCGAACCAAAGGGGACAGGCCCCAGCGCCGGCTCGCAGTAGCCGCCCGAGGAGTCGAGGCTGTTGCCGATCCGCCAGTTGGAGTCGAACCCCGACTCGACCAGGGTCCAGCTCCCCCCGGCAAGGCGGTTGTGCAGTGTGGCCGGGCTGAGAGCGGCAAGGGTGACCGCGCACAGGAGCGCGGCCGGGGTCAGGCGGGCCCGGCCGGAAGCTCCGACGCTGCGCCGCCAGACCCAGAAAGCGGCCAGGGGCAACAGGACCAGCGCGTTGGAGCGGGCCAGGGCGGCCAGTCCCAGCCAGAACCCGGCCCAGGCGGATGAGCGCAGCGGCCGCTCCGGGTTGAAAACGAACAGCGCGCGCAGGAACAGCAGGTTCAGCAGGGTCACCAGGGTGGCCCGCAGAAGGAACCCCTCGTAGTACGGGAAAATTGGGGTCACAGCCATCAGGCCCGCGGCCCAGAGCCCGGCTGCCCTCCCGAACAGCCGCCGTCCCAGGTCATAGACCAGCATCACCGACAGGCTTCCCAGCAGAGACTGGATGAGCGCCGCGGCCAGCGGGTTTGGGCCGTAGGCTTTGTAGACCAGGGCCAGCAGGTAAGGGTACAGCGGGGCCTGATAGAACACCTTGTGGTCGGTGAGCTGCCCGCCGGCGATCCGCACGGCCCAGTCGTGGAAAACGGTCATATCGTAGCCGGGCAGGGAGGGCCCGAACAGGGGGTTGCCCCGGATGGACAGAATGTAGGCCACCCGGAAAGCCAGGGCCGCGGCAACGATTGCCGCGGGGCACAGGTGCGGGGCAAATTTCTCCCACAACCCACGGCGCTCGGGTTTTCTGATCGCAGAAGGCATTGATTTTTAAACCTTTATAAGTGGTTGCCTGTCCGGCTGCTGCGGCCGGCTGTTCTGTCTCGCCACAGGATGCACTTAGTATGCCAAGCAAGTGGGCGCCGGTCGGGTCAGCGCCGGAATTATTTTTAGTTCCAGCCTGCCGAGTCTTTACAATCCGGTTTTCAGGAAAGATAATAATAAAGCGGTTTGATGAGAATATGCCTTTAAGCGGTTTATTTCCCGGAGCAGGACAGACGGGAAAGGGGAGCTTGCGGTTAACTATTCCAGGAGGGTTTATGCCGCATTCTGAGGCCGGAGGCTGTGGCTGGCGTTACGACACCGGGTTGCTGATCCTGCGCCTGGGGATTGGGATATCCATGATGCTTCATGGCTGGCCCAAGCTGACCGGAGGCACCGAACTCTGGGGCCATCTGGGCCAGGCGATGGGCAACCTGGGGATCACTTTCCTGCCGGTGTACTGGGGATTCGCCGCCGCCTGCGCCGAGTTTTTCGGCGGCCTGCTGTTGGCACTGGGCCTGATGTTCCGGATTGCCTCGGCGGTGCTGGTGTTCCAGATGATCGTGGCCTCCACTTTCCACCTGGCGGGCGGGGACGGGTTCCAGGTGGCCTCGCACGCGCTCGAGTTGCTGGTGGTCTTTTTCAGCCTGATCTTCATCGGGCCGGGGCGCTGCAGCCTGGATGGAGTTTTCTGCAGGCGCAGACACAGCGGTTCATCGGCGGGGGATATTCCCGCCGCGCAGTGAGAACGTGTTGGTAAGTGGATCGAGGAACCGCAGGGCGGACACGGGCCGCCCTGCGGGTGGAGAGGTCCGGTCAGACTGCGGCCAGGCCCGGGATTTCATCCGCGGAGAGTTTCTGCACCGTATGGGTAAGTGAGGTGTAAACCGGTATCTTTTCGTGGCTTTCGGGACGTACTTTCTGCATGTAGCCGTTTCGCGCGGCGATTATCTCACCCAGCAACCCCAGCATCATCCCTAACATCAGCCCCTCTCCCACCCTTCCTATGGTGGTGTTGTATATCCAGGCCAGCATGGCTGCTGTCACTGAAATGACCGGGAAAGCGATGACCACGTTACGCATGGCCTTGCGCAGGCGGAGCCATCCGGCCAGAGCGTTGAGGTAGCGGTCGACCAGCCGGACCGCGGCTATTTTCGGGTCCTCGCTCGAGAAGAAGGCCGACAGGCAGGCGGTGAGGAATTTGTCCCGGTCCCGGCTCGATTGCATCTGGACCACCAGGATATGCTCGATCGTATCCTCCTGCAGGACACGTAGCAGTATATAGTTTTCGCGCAGAAAGTAGCAGACAGCCTCGGTGGGAAGGCCGCTGCTGCCCAGGATGGCCTCCCGCTGAAGGACTTTGGCCCCGCCGGTACGGGTGCGGCAAAGGTTTAGCAGCGAGCGGTTGACTTTCGTGATCATCAGGCCGGGGTCTTTCTCGCCCGGGGCGATAAATTCGAGGGAGTTCTGCGCGGCCAGCTCGCGTGCGCCTTCGATCCAGTTCTCATCCAACCAGTTGTTGAAAGCGATGTACCCGCTGCGCTCGATGGCCTCGACCTCGTGCACCATGTGCAGGTCGAGCATGTTTTTTTTCAGGAGATTGAAATCGATGCTCGGGCTGCTGAGAGTGGTGTAGAGGTGGTCGCGCAGCTCCATGGCCTCCTGCCGCATTTTCTTTTCCAGGAAAGCGTCCGTTTTCATCCCGGTGACCGACTTGGAATGCCGCATGTTGTCGAAAACGTAATTGTCCAGGATCTGGTTTTCATTCAGAAGCTTGGGAAGTTTCACCTTCTCCAGTATCTCCGGGATCGGGATGTCCTTGCTCTTGATGTTTTTCAGTTCGCGGTAACGCTCGTTCAGCATTATAGTCAGGCCGGCGTTCCAGGCCCAGTCACGCAGACGGGACATTTCCCATTCCTGCACCCGCGCCTGGATTTTGTTGTTCTCCTTGACCCCGAACGGACGGGTGGCGAAAATCTGGAAAAGCTCGATCAACTGGCACTCCTCCAGCGCGATGCCGCCCGAGAGGTCGGGCAGGCCCTCGCACCTTTCGCCGGCGGTGAGCAGCTTGTGCAGAAGATAGTACTTGTAGCTTTTCACCGGCTCATCCACCTCGAAATTCCCGGCGCCCCATTCCTCCAGGCGCTTGAGCACCGGCTTGAGTTCCTCCGGATGCGACTGCGCCACCTCCAGAAGACCCTCGAAATCGAATTCGCGCACCCGGGCGAACACCTCCCCGAAATACTCCAGTTCCTGCTCTCCCTGCAGAAAGCCGATCCCGCGTTTCTTTATCTGTTCCAATATCAAAGCTTTGTTCAACATTGTCCGGCCATCTATGCTCTGGGTTGAAACCATTCGGGCCACTGCCAACAGCAATGCCGGACCGGCAGGGAACTGCGCCCGCCTGTCCGGGTGGGCTGACCACTCGGCGATAAGTTTTTCCGAAAATGCATGACAGCAACATGCGTGCCCACGAATCATCAATGTGCTAATTGTTTGCAGTGCAACCTGGTTCATTCTAAAAATCTGAAAACGTTGTCCTCTTTACTGGCGGAGATCGTGCAGTCGCGGGCAGATTCGGACGCTCGGCCGGAGAAGACGGTGAATAACGTCCGATAAAATGAGAAAGAAAATCAATCAAAATACAAACAAAGCCAATTTCTCTTTGCAATCGCTTGACTTGGAGTGTTTGCAACCCCTACAATAAGTCACGTGTAAATAATTATGTGCATGTTCAAACGCTCGTTCAATCCGTTGGCACTGGAGGACCGTCGATGACAGCGAATACCGGCTCGACAGCGGAGGCATCCGCCAAAACTATCGATGTACTGCTCGAGGAGGGGCGGGTTTTCGACCCGCCGGCGGCTTTCGCGGCCCAGGCCAATGTCAACGACCCGGCGGTGTACGAGCGCGCCCGCCGCGACCCCGAGGGCTTCTGGGCCGATTTCGCCCGTCAGCTGCACTGGTACCGCAAGTGGGAGAGGGTCCTGGACTGGCAGCCGCCCGATGCCCGCTGGTTCGTGGGCGGACAGACCAATGTAGCCTACAACTGCGTGGACCGTCGCGTGCGCACAGGCCTGCGCAACAAGGCCGCCCTGATCTGGGAGGGCGAGCCTGGCGAAAAGCGCACACTGACCTACTGGGACCTCTACCGTCAGGTCAACAAGTTCGCCTCAGTGCTGAAGAAATTGGGGGTGAAAAAGGGCGACCGGGTGGCGATCTACCTTCCGATGATCCCCGAGATGGTGATCTCTCTTCTGGCCTGCGCCCGGATCGGGGCCGTGCACTCGGTGGTGTTCGCCGGGTTCAGCCCCGAGGCGCTGCGCGACCGGATCAACGACGCGAAAGCTAAAGTCCTGATCACTGCCGACGGCGGCTACCGCCGCGGATCGATCATACCGCTCAAGCATGACGCCGACTACGCCCTGATGGAGACCCCCTCCATCGAGCACGTGATTATAGTCCAGCGCGACAAGTTCCCCCTGCGGGTCAAAGAGGGCCGCGACCACTGGTACCACCGTCTGATGCAGGATGCCGAGGGGTTCTGCGAGCCCGAGCGCATGGACTCCGAGGACCTGCTCTACATCCTCTACACCTCCGGCACCACCGGCAAGCCAAAGGGGATCATGCACACTACCGGCGGCTACCTGGTGGGCACCTACGCCACCAGCAAGATGGTGTTCGACCTGAAACCCGAGGACGTGTTCTGGTGCACGGCGGATGTGGGCTGGGTTACCGGCCACAGCTACCTGGTCTACGGCCCCCTGGCCAACGGCGCCACGCTGGTGATGTACGAGGGCGCCCCGGACTGGCCCGACCGCGACCGTTTCTGGCAGATTATCGAGGACTACGGCGTCACCATATTCTACACCGCGCCCACCGCGATCCGCGCTTTCATGCGCTGGGGAGAGGCTGAGCCCGCCCGTCACGACCTGTCCACCCTGCGCCTTCTGGGAAGCGTGGGCGAGCCGATCAACCCCGAGGCCTGGATGTGGTATCACCGCAACATCGGCCGCGAGCGCTGCCCCATTGTCGACACCTGGTGGCAGACCGAGACCGGCTCGATCATGATCGCCCCGCTGCCGGGTATCACCCGGACCAAGCCCGGCTCGGCCACCACGCCGCTGCCCGGGATCGAGGCTGAGATCCTGACCGAGAAAGGCGAGAAGATAGAGGAGGGCGGCGGGCTTCTGGCCCTCACCCGTCCCTGGCCCTCCATGCTGCGCGGTATCTACGGCGACCCGGAGCGGTACAAGCAGCAGTACTGGTCCAAGTGGCCGGGGCTGTATTTCACCGGGGACGGGGCCAAGCGGGACGCGGACGGCTATTTCTGGGTGCTGGGCCGGGTGGATGACGTGATGAACGTGGCCGGCCACCGGGTGAGCACCATGGAGGTCGAAAGCGCCTTCGTGGACCATCCGGACGTGGTCGAGTGCGCCGCGGTGGGGATCGAGCACGAGCTGAAGGGCCAGGCCATCGCCGCTTTTGTCACCCTGCGAGAGAGCGTGCAGCCGGACGCCGGCCTGCAGAACCGTCTCAAGGACCACGTGGTGCGCAAGATCGGCGCAATCGCCCGGCCCGACAAGATCATTTTCTCGGCCGAGCTGCCCAAGACCCGCAGCGGCAAGATAATGCGCCGTCTGCTAAAGGACATCGCCATGGGCCGTGTCCTGGGCGACACCTCCACCCTGGCCGACCCCTCGGTGGTGGACAGCCTCAAGCGCCGCTACGAGGAGGACTGAGGC
>CAYLSM010000007.1:0-3658 GCA_964386505.1 uncultured Gemmatimonadales bacterium | reverse complement strand
AGGGGTACGCCGCACGGCGTGCCCCTTTTTGTGAGTATCTCAGTTACACAATCAGTGAAAATGTTCCCGCCGCAGTCACAGTTATCATGGTCTGCCGAAACGCGATAATCAGCTATTGCCAATAAAATCAATGTATTGTAAGTGCCTGCCGCCTCTGGCAAGGAAAATGCTTAATACCGTTGGCGACGTATGCCGGAGGCCGTATCAGGGAACGACTGTATGTCGAGGATCGCGATGACTGCAAAAACCGGATGGCTGTTGTCCTGCCTCGCTTTGACGCTGTTGGTCCTGAGCTGCGGCAAGGATACGCCGCTTGCGCCCGGCGGCGGCCTCCCGGCCGACACCACCGGTGCGGACACGAGCCGGGTCGACACCACCTCTCTCAAGACGCCCTACCTGATCCCGCTGGCCCCCGGAGCGAGTTGGAAATATTCGGTGCACTATCTGCGTGAATACTATCGCGACATCAAGCTGGGCAGTGAGGAGCACTTCGGGACTTACTCGTTGGAAGTGACTGCGGCGGACACGCTGCAGAAGAGTTTCGAGGTTCAGGTCCGGGTGAAACTGGACAGCGTGGTTGTTTATTCTGTCCAGATGGGCGAATGGCAGACAGTGGTGGGGGACACCGCCTATACTCTCTTTGCGGGAGTGGATGCACTGCCGGTGAACCCCGACACCATGTACAGCCTGAAAATTGTAACGCGGAATGATACAGCATTTTACGATTTCAAATCCGGCCTGCAATATTTCATGCCCTGGAATGTTGCTGGGCTTGGCTATGTCAGGATCGACCTGCAATTGCTGGCCTATCCCTGGGGGCAGAACTTGGAATACGCGGCCGAGGTCATCCGCGGCGTGGCCGAATCCAGGCAACCGAGCCACGGGCTCAGCGGACTGGTGTCCTATGGTAATATTCAAGGCACTGTAACATCGTCATCCGGCGGGGTGACTGACTTCACGGATTTTTACGCTCCGGGCGTCATATCCTACCATACCGAAGAATATCTGACCTATAAGCTCCTGGAATACCACCCCGGTGCAATTCCAGAATGAAGGCGGGAGATTTGAAAGCGAAAATGCTGCTGAAAACAAAACACTTTTTACTTTGCCTGGCGGTGGTGGCCCTGGCCGCAGCCTCCTGCTCGGACGATTCCGTGCCCCTGGCTCCGGACATCCTGGCCCGTAGCGAGCTGGCCTTTTTCCCCCTGCAAGAGGGCTACAGCGCGGAATACGCCTTTACCTACGACTACAACTACGACTATTATAACGCTCTGTACAGTACGCGACATCAGTATGAGGGCATTTTCCGGCTGGAGGTGCTGGATACGCGGGTCAAAGAGTCCACCAAGAATGTGTTCTACCGGGTCAGGACGACCATGTTCGTGCAAAAGGAATACTACGCCCACCTGCCCAACTGGGAGGGCGAGGCCGTGGTCTACACGATCAACGATTCGACCGTGACCGCGGATTATAACCTTCTGCTGAGCGGCGGCTCGCTCTGGTATGTGGAGAACGCCCCGAGTTTCGAGCGCCTGGACGAGGGGGACACCACCCTGATGATGGCCGGACCGATCGCCAGTGGCGGGGCCCTGAACCTAAAGCTGTTCAGCTGCCTGCAGGGCGTTGTCGCGATCTCGGGCACGTTTCCGTTTTCCAGCGCTGGCGACAACGGATCCTATCACCTGGAGTACTGCGGCTACCCCTCGCGGTATGTTACTGTCACCACTGTCCGGGGCAAAGGCATAAAGAATATATCGTTTCATGAGCAGCAGGGGGGAGGGGCGTTCTTTTTCTACTATTCAGAGATTTTCAGTTTCACGCTTATCGAGTAGGGGCGTTTCCGGGGAACTCCTTTGTAAGGAGAGATTCAGATGCCGATAAACCTCAGAGGCCATTTACGGTTAGCCGGAATTATCATTCTGCTCTTTACTTGCGCCTGCTCGGATAACTCTGGGCCCTTTACACCCAGTAACATAGCCCTGGGCGATCTGGCCTTTTTCCCTCTGCGTGAGGGGTACATGGCTGACTATCGCTACTATCGCAAAATCAGGTTCGGCGACCCTGACAGGCAGGAGTCTTCCGAATTGCTGGCGCTTTGCTGCCTTCCTGGTCTCTTCCATCTTGAGGTGATCGATACATTCACCAAAGAAAAAGCGGTATTCTATAGAATAAAAACATCTTTGCAGCTTTATGTGGATTATTGCAACGGCCCTTATGATGATCCGCTGGACAACAGCTCATGGAAAAGCGGGCTCGATTCCCTGTCAACGGTCGAGTATGACCTCCTGTACAGGAACAACACCCTCTGGTACGTACGGAATGCCCCGAGTTTCGAGCGCCTGGACGAGGGGGACACCACCTTGATGATGGCGGCCCCGATTGGCAGAGGCGGGTACATGAATCTGAAAATGTTTCCAGTGGGGGCGTTTTGGGGTGCACCGATGGAGATGCAGCCGTCGTATGTCATGTATGGGGACACGTTGTGCTTCTATCAGCAGAACGACCCCCGGCATTGTTCAATGGTAAAAGGCAGAGGCGTTAAATCGCTTCAATGCTCTCAGGGCTATTGGGGGCAGCAAGGTTACTACGAAATGACCGAGAGAATCGAACTCATAGACTAAGGCCACCCCGTTCCGGGGCAGGGAGTCTGGTATGCCGCTGCGCAAAGCTGCCGCAATCACCGGTGCCTGTGCTTTTGTTTTTCTTCTCTTTGCCGCCTGCTCGGACGACTCCGTGCCTTTCGGGCCGGAAATCCTGGTCGAAAACGAGCTGTCATATTTCCCATTGCAAAAGGGATACAGGGCAGATTACAAGTATTACTACAGCAGGGCGTCCAGATTTTGGGATATTGAATATGGTGAGTCAGACAACCACTGGCGGAAGGACGGGGAATTCCACTTGGAAGTGACTGACACATATACAAATACAACAAATAAAGCTATATATTATGAAATAATGTCCACGTTATTGATAAAATCGAGTTACTATTATGTTTCAAGTCATCCTCAAGATACAACCTGGAGCATCCATTCTGACTCAATCACAACTATTACATATAATATCATGCTGCAAAATGGGGCTTTGTGGTATGTGGACAACGCCCCGAGTTTCGAGCGCCTGGAGGAGGGAGACACAACCATGATGATGGCATCTCCGATAGCGAGTGGGGGCAATATGTCGCTGGAGCTGTTTCCGGTCAGGACATTCAGCGCTGCCCCGGTCAAGCTGTCTGGTTTTAATACCTATGTCGATACGATGTATATATATGGATATAACAGTTTTTCAGGGGCTGAGAGCGCTATTTGTAAAACGGTGAAGAATAAAGGGATATCTGTAGTCAGCGCTTCATATTCGCACCTGGGTCTTTCGACAATGGAGGATTATATCGAAATGGTCGAGTTGATAGAGTAGTGCCACCAGTTGGCCAGCTCCTCCTCATCCCCTGGCGGCCAGCCATTTTAGCCGTCCAGGCATCCCCCCCTCACCCCCATCCCGCTGTAACCTTTTGCCCCCGGGGTTGTCTTATACCGGAAGGGGCGCCCTCGCTTGCGCGGCCGCCCCGGAAACGGTATCTTTTGCCAATCGAGAAGATAAGCCCCCTGGAACCCCGAGCCCGGCGAGAAGATGAAACTCATAGACATGTCCATCCGGCGGCCCG